>CAZBNQ010000145.1:0-7063 GCA_964493035.1 uncultured Hyphomicrobiales bacterium
ACAAAACATGTCGGGCAAAAACAGCGTCGAGAACTTTGTAATGAGATGAAGATCTGCAGACCTTAATACATTAAAAAACCTAAAGGGCGAATAAATATTTAAAAAATATCAATTCCCCTATGCTAATATTACTAACTATCCGCTCGATGAAAAACTAAATGATGTTAGAATGGAAGTTGAATATCTTTTAGAAATTTCAAATAGCTCTACAGAATGGAAAGAATTACGCAATAGACATAAAGAAATTTCTTCGACTATGCATAATCTTTCTTTGCCTCAAGAAAGCACTCAAGAATTATCAGATAAATTAAATTCAGCTTTAGAATTGGTGATTGCTCGCCAAAAAGCTGAATATGAAGCCAACCAAAAAGAATTTAACGAAAACTACGATAGAATTAAAGTTATTGTTAATTCTGCTGTCGATGCTTCTAAAACCGAACCTGAATATAAAAAATCCCGCGAAGCTCTTTTAGCTGCTCAAAATGAGTTTAAATCTGCTAAATTGCTCCGCGAACATAAAGAAGAGTTTATTCAATTAATCAATAATGCTTTTGAAGATTTGAACAAACGCCAGATGGAAGAACGCGAAAATTATGAAATGGAATGTATTGAAAACTACCATTCATTAAAAGCTAAAGTTGATGAAGCCATTAACTTTGCTAATAGTTCTCCTAATTTTACTAACGCTAGAAAAGCTTTGATCGAAGCTCAAGGCGAAATCAAAGGTAAAAGATTAAAACGCGAACAACGTGACAGCTTATACCAAGTTATTCGCGATTGTTTCGACTCTCTCAATGTTCGCCAATCAGAAGAAAGAATTACTATGGATTCTGAATCTGAAGCTAATTATGCCAAAATTAAAAAAGTTGTTGACGAAGCTATTAGTTTTGCTCAAAATGTTAATGATAACTTCAAAGAAGCTCGCGAAACTTTGATCAGCGCCCAAGGTGCTATCAAAAATACTAGACTTCGCAAAGAACAACGCGACGAGCTTTATGCTGCTATTCGTGCTGTTTTCGAAGAAGTCAATAGCAAACAATCTGAAGATAGAGAAAAATATGAAAAAGAATGTGGCGAAAACTATAGCAAATTGAAAACTAAAGTTGAAGAAGCTTTTGTTGACGTCGAAAATACTGGCGATTTCAGACTTATCAGAGAAGGTTTGATTGCTGTTCAAAACGAAATTCGTATTCTTAAATTAACTAAAGATCAACGAACAGAATTGTTTACTCGTCTTCGTGGCGCTTTTGAATTATTTGACAAACGTAGAAACGAATATTTCGAAAAAAGAAAAGAAGACAAAGCTAATAAACTTACTTCTATCAAATCAAATCTTGAAATGAAGATTGATCGTCTTAGAGAATCTATCGAAAAAGATAATGAATCCCTTGAACTTCAAAAAAATAAATTAGCTGAAGTTGGCGATAATGAATCTTTTAGAGGCGAAATCGAACAAAGAATTAACGCTATCAATGATAGAATTAAAGAAAAACAAGATAAAATTATTGAAACTGAACAAAGAATTAAAGAAATAGAAAACGAAGCTACTGAAGAAGCTTAATATTTTATTTTTTCAATTTATTTATGCCTGATTTCTATTTTAGAAGTCAGGCATAACTTTATCTGCTTATTTTTTATTATCTTTGTATTTTGTATTATTACACATTGAATAATATTTTCATGGCAAGAACAAAAAAAATTAAAGCAGATAATGAAAATTTAGAATTGGAGAATAGCGGAAAAGTCTCCCCTATGAAATCCACTCAAAATAAAAAAACTAAGGCTAAAAGTTCAATCGCAGTTGATAATAATGCTGAACTTTCAGCTAATCAAACCATAGCCACTAAATCTAATCGTGGCAGAAAACCAAAAAGTTTGCTCAATCAAACTGATCAAACCAAAGATATTATTGAACTTGATTCTAAAAAATCAAGTTCCAAAAAATCTTCAGGTAAAATTACTGCTGATGTAAAATCTAAAAGTAGTATCGATACTCTTCAAGCAGAGCAAAATAAATCAAAGCGCGGACGTAAACCTAAAGTAGAAACTCAAGCTATTGCTGAAGATTTACTTCCTAAGTCAAAATTACAAGAAAGCGAAACAGAATCTAATCAAATAGATTTTCAACCTAAACGCGGACGCAAACCGAAGACAAATATTAATAACATCAAAGCTGAAGCCGATCCTGAAGTTAAAACAAAAAGTGACAGTCAGGATATAGCTATCGATTCTACTGTAAAAAGTTCAAAGCGTGGTCGCAAGCCAAAAGCTAAGTCTATTGTTCTTGAATCTGCTCCTCAAACCCAAGAAATACTCATAATGGATAGTCCGGAGTCAGCTCAAGATCAAATTATTAGTAATACTAAATCAAAGCGTGGTCGCAAGCCAAAAGCTGAACTTCAAGCTATAGAAACTGAACCAACACCTCAAATTACTGAACCTGAAGCTAATACTTTTTCAGTAGATGTTGAAGACATCAAAGTAATTCGTAAATCTAAACGTGGTCGCAAGCCAAAAGCTGATTCTACAATAAATGTAGCTGAAACAGTTGCTCCGATTGCTGAACCTGAAGCTAATACTTTTTCGGTAGATATTGAAGATGTCAAAGTAATTCGTAAATCTAAACGCGGTCGCAAACCGAATGTAGAATCACAGGTAATTGATTCAGAAGTATCTAATAATGATTCTAACTCAGATAAAAACACTTTTTCTGTAGGTATTCGTGACGTTAGAGTAGTAAAAAGAGCTAATGAACAGGAAGATCGTGTTGAAAAAGAGGAAACAAAACAAGATAAGCAGCAAGATAGCAATACTTTCTCTGTAGGTATTCGTGATGTTAGAGTAATCAAACGAGCAAGTGAACAAAATGAACCTGAAGAAGTTCAAGAAAATATAAAAGAAGAAGCTCCTGATGATAAAACTTTCTCAGTAGACTTGAGAAATGTCAAAATAATTCAAAATGCTGAATCAGACTTTGAAATTGAAACTATTGATCAAGAGGAAGAAGCTCCTAAGGTTGAAGAAAAACAACAATTCTTTGTTAATGCTGCTGATATTCGAGTTGTTTCGAGAGCACGTTGGGGCCACCCTGTTTATATTGAAATTCCTGATAAGCAGAAAAAAGATAAAAAGAACGAATTTCTCGTTGATATTAAGGATGTCAAAGTAATCTCATCAGGTAATAATCCTGACGTAATAATTAGTCCTTATAATGAAATCGAAGAATCAACTATTGAGCCCGAACAAATTATCGATACCGAAAAAGCAATTGAATCCACACCTATAGAACAAGTGATGGAACCAATTGTCGAAGATAAACCCAAATTATCACGTTGGCAAAAATTTAAAGAAAAACAATTAAAGAAAAAATTAGAAAGACAAGCCAAGCGATTAGCAGAAAAAGAAGCTACAGGACAAGATACAGCCCCTGAAGAGCCAGTTGCTGTTGAAGAAAAAGTTGAAGCTAAAGAAATAAAAACTAAAAAAACAGATCATAAGAAAACTGAACAAAAGAAAACTAAAGCAGTAGAAAAAGATTTCGAAGTTGAAGATGATGAACCAATCGATTTCAGCAAAATTGAAATTAAATATAGTCCGAAAAGTGAATTTTTCGATCAACCTGATACAAAAATAGTAACCAAGGATAAGCACAAAGGCCAAAATTTGGCTTTATTGAATCCTGAAAAATTATTGAGAAAATCTGATCGAAATGATAAATTAATACAATCAATTATTGAGAAGGTCGAAGAATTTTTAGTAAAAGAAATGTATATCGACCATACTTCAAGAGTATTGCTTGCAGTGAGTGGAGGAGTTGATTCTATTGTATTGTTAGATTGTATGGCAGTTTTATCAGATAAATATAAATTTGGTTTGTTTGTAGCTCATTACAATCATAAGCTGCGTGGAGAAGCTTCCGATCGAGATGAACAATTTGTCAAATCAGTCTGCCAGTCTTATAATATTCCATTCTATTCAGCTAATGGCAAAGTGAAGCAATTTGCTGAAAAAAATTCGATGAGTATTGAGACTGCTGCAAGATTTTTAAGATATAGTTATTTCGAACGAACTGTTCGTACTATAAGCGGAGATTTTCTTGCTACTGCTCATACTGCCGACGACTCCGCAGAAACTTTCCTAATGAATTTGATTAGAGGTGCCGGGCTTACTGGCCTAAGCGGAATTCCATCTCGCAGACAGTTTATTAAAGATGTATTGCTTATACGCCCTATTATTTCTTTTAAGAAAAAACAGATTATTGAATATGCTAAACGCAGAAGACTTGATTGGGTCGAAGACGAAACAAACATGTTGCAACAATATACAAGAAATAAGATTAGACACGATTTAATTCCTAAACTTGCGTCCGATTTTACTCCTTCAATTGTTGATATCATCAATAGAGCTGCAAATTTGATTCATGGAGCTGATAACTTGGTACATACTTATGTCAAGGCTCAGTTGCCAAACGTAATATCAGAAGTGCAGCCGGATAGATTTTCAATCAAACTATCAATATTCAATACATTAGATGATTTTTTGCAAGGCGAAATAATTCAAACTGCTCTTGGAAAATATTTCCGACTTCAAGCTCAATCACTAAATATTATTGATAGAATAATTGAACTTCAAAATAGTGAAATTGGAGCTATTTGCGAGATAAATAAAAAGATTTTTGCAATTAGAGAAAGAAATCAGATTACTGTTGCTAGAAAAAAAGATACTTTTAAAGTAAATATGCTAATTGATCCGGTTGGCAAATATAAAATTGGAAATTATTCACTTATACTACGTAAAGTAGAAAGAGCAGAACTCGAATTTTCGAAGAATCCGAATGTTGAATATATTGATGCAAATAGTTTGCCTCCAGTTTTATATCTAAGAAATTGGGAGCCCGGTGATTCTTTTGCTCCTTTAGGCATGCAAGGATCAATGAAAGTGTCGGATTATCTTACCGAAAAAATTTCTTCAATTGATAAACAAGGTGTTTTAGTTTTATCAACAAAGACAGAGATTATTTGGTTGATTGGTATGAGATTGAGCGATAAGTATAAAGTTAAGAAAAATACAAAAAATATTATTAAACTTGAATTTAGAACAAATGAGAAATAATATGAATTATCCTGAAAGAATATCGATTAATGATAAGGCATTCAAAGTATTTATATCTCAGGAAGAGATTGAAAAAGCTGTAAAATCTATTGCCGATAGAATTAATAAAGACTATGCCGGCAAGACACCTCTTTTCTTATTAACTCTAAAAGGAGCAGTCTTCTTTGCTGTTGATTTGCTAAAGCAAATACAATTGGATTGCGAAATTGAAACTATATCTGCCAAAAGTTACGGTTCTGAAATGACCAGTTCTGGCAATGTAAAGGTTAAAAATTTAGATGCTAGAATTAAAGGTAGAGATATTATTATTTTGGAAGATATTATCGATTCCGGTTTTACAATTAAAGCATTATTGGAAGAATTGATCAAGCAAGAACCAAACTCAATTGAAGTAGCTACATTTCTTTCAAAACCTGAAATGCTAAAAACAAACGTATCCGTTAAATATATTGGTATTGAAATTCCTCCACGTTTTGTAGTGGGTTATGGTCTTGATTATGCAGAAAAAGGAAGACAATATCCTGTTATTTACATATTGGATGAAGATTAAGATAATTGAACAGTATTCTTTTTGGGGAGAGTGATTGTAAATAATGTACCTTTATCGAGTTTATTATCTACAGTAATCTCCCCATTCATTAATTTAACGCATTTATCAACTATAGCCAATCCCAAACCAGAGCCCGGAATAATACCTATACTCTTTTCGTTTCTAAAGAATGGATCAAATATCTTATCAATATCAGTATCACTGATGCCTATACCTTCATCTTTTATCTTAATTTCTATCATGTCGTTATTTATCGACTCTACATCAATATTTATTGTTGAGTGCTTTGGCGAAAATTTAACTGAATTCATTATTATATTGAATAATACTTGCCTTAGCAAAAACTGATCAGATTCAATTTGTATTTGATTTTCTGCTTGATTGTATTCAATTTTATGCTCGTCTTGATCAATAGATTTTATTTCAGACTGAATTTTTTTAACTAAATCAGTCAGATCAAATAACATTGGATTATAATAAAGCTTGTTTTCTGCGCTTTTTCCAAAAGTCAAAACATCTTCTAATAATCTCGACATAGCATTGACCGAAGCATTAATTTTCAACAAATGCTTGTCCACTTCTTCATAAAGCCCTCGCCTAACTGTTTCTTTAATCAGGTATGCTGAAGAAAGAATAACAGTGAGAGGAGTCCTATATTCATGTGAAATCATTGAAATAAATCTATTTTTCATTTCACCTATTTCTTTTTCTCTCTCGAGAGCACCGCTTAATTTTTTGTTTGCAATAAATAATTCTTCTTCGGCATGAACTCTATTTTTTATTTCATCCTGCAAATTAGTTAATGCATTTTCTAACTCTTGAGTTCTTTGATGTACTCTTTCTTCAAGTTCAGAATTTAATTTATGAATTTGGATTTCATGAGCTTTGCGGTCAGTAATGTCTCTATTGACAGCAAGTACACTAATAACTTTTCCAACTGTATCGAATTCGGGTAGAATATAAGTCTCAAAAACATAAGTAATCTTGTTTTGAGATGTAAATTCAAATGCAAAAATTGCTAATACACCTGTATTGAACACCTGATCGATAACAGTATTCCAATTATTTACTAAATCTTTATCAAAGCCTAGCATTTCATTTGTTTTACCAATAAATTCACTAGGATTGATACCAGTAACTTTTTCAATTGTAGTGTTAATGTATAAATACTTTTTCTCAGAATCTAATCTAGAAATAATATCAGGAGAATGTTCAACAATTGTAATAAACTCCTGACGGCTTTCGATAAGGCTCATCTCTGCCTGAATTCTTTCAGTAATATTTTCGATAATCACGAATATTGCTTTAGTATCACCAAGAGTTAATTTGCTGATATGCCTCAAAATATCTTTTATTTGATCGTCTTTGGCACGATGTTTATCTTGAACTTCAGTAGATTTA
>CAZBNQ010000146.1:0-7018 GCA_964493035.1 uncultured Hyphomicrobiales bacterium
TTTTTATCTAGAAATAAATCTAAAATATGAATATGATTTTCATTATCTAATAGTGATTGATGTTCGTGTTGGCCATGAAAATCGACTAATTTTTTTCCAATATCTCTTAAGAAATTAAGCTGAATAGGAGTATCATTGAGAAAAGATCTGGAATTGCCTTTAGCAGAAAGTTCTCTGCGAATAATTAATGAATCAGAATCAAAATCGTAACCCAAATCCAAAATTTTGGACTTAAAAATCTTATCAGAAATAATAAATTCAGCTTCAATAACAGATTTAGACTCACCTTGTCTAATATAATCAATAGAAGCCCTATCGCCAAGAAGCATAGACAAAGCATCGACAATAATGGATTTGCCGGCACCGGTTTCGCCGGTTATGATATTTAATCCATCAGAAAAACAAATTTCTTGCTCTTCGATAATAGCAAAATTCTTAATATAAAGCCGATTTAGCATACCTTTCTCAATTTATTAATTGCAAATATAATATATTCCACATAAAAAATTTAAGAATAAATGCTATTTTTGTAATCTAAATAAATGCATGTTGCATCTATTTTATTCATTTTGAAAGGTTTTTATGAGTTTTATCGATTCATTGAATTTATGTATTGAAATTCTTTATAGTTCTTCTCATGTAATTTTAAGTACACATATTAATCCTGATGGAGATGCCTTAGGTTCTACCCTAGCGCTATATCATTGGTTATGCAACCGTGGTATTAATACTGATATATTGATCGATGGAGTAGTGCCATCAAATTTAAAGTTTTTGCCAGGATCTGAAAATATAAAGACATTTGATCCTAAAAAGCACAATAAATTGTTTAAACAAGCAGATACAATCGTTATACTTGATTTGAACGATAGTAAAAGGCTTAGAGCTTTGGAAATGAATGTTTTGACTTCCGGCGCTAGAAAAATTTTAATAGATCATCATATCAATCCAAAGGATTTTGTCGATTTATATGTTGTCGATACCGAAGCTGCCGCTACTAGCGAACTTCTTTATAGAATATTTGACAAATCTAAATCTACTTTTACACCAGAAATGGCTATTGGACTATATACCGGAATTGCTACTGATACCGGCAATTTTAGATTCAACAGAACTGATGCTGAATTATTACACATGGCTGCAAAACTGATTGAATATGGTGCAGATCCTGTTGAAATTTATGAACAAGTTTATAATCAAAATTCGTTCAACGCTGTTAGGCTTCTTGGTATGGCAATTGCTAATATGGAGTTGCACTATGATAATAGAATGTGCGTTATGAAAGTATCAAACTATATGTTCGAATCAACAAATTCGGTCGAAGATGATGTTGAGAATTTTGTTGAGAAAACCATGAGCATCGAAGGAGTTTGCGTCGGTGTGCTAATTACCGAAGTAAAGGCAAGAAATGAAGCAAGAGTATCATTTCGTTCTAAAGGTGATATTCCTGTCAGAAAATTGGCAGAAATATTCAATGGTGGTGGTCACTTGAATGCTGCTGGTGCAAGGATTCACAATCTTCCATTCGATGAAGTTGTTAATAAAGTTATTGAAGAAGCACATATTTTATTTTAATATTTAACAGGGGATTTTTATGAAAAAATTTACTTTGATTGCACTTTTGATCATCTTATCTTCTAGCTTTGCTTTTGCTCAAAAAGGATCAAATTGGGAAAATCAAGTTGGTTTGGAACTTGGTTATCAAAGTCCTAGCGGCAGAGTTGCTGATATTTTTAACTTGAGTGGTGGGTTTGGTATTTCAGGTACTTACTATCGTCAATTAGATAGCAAAAACTTGTTTTTGTCTGCCAGCCTTGCATACATCAACCAGGGAACAGAAATTGATAGTTATGGCTCTGAAGCCAAAAAAGACAATTTTACTGTTACATATATTTCTGCAGGTATGAGATATAATTTTGATCTTACTGAAATCCAACCTTATGTTGGTGCCGAACTTTCGTATAATATTTTTTCAATACCTTCAGATTTTTCAACTGAGCTTGATAATTCATTAGGTTTTATCATAAAAGGTGGAGCAAGATATCCACTATCTCCAACTATAGATTTAGATGCAAATGTTAAACTACATAAAATGCTTTCAGATACAAAATGGGGCAATTTGGGAATAAATGTTGGAATATTTTTTGCATTAGGCAATTAAAAAGTTTGGGGGCTCCAAATAATGAAGCCCCCATTTTTTTTAAGAACCTGACAATGTCATTTCTTTTATCTTAAGAGTTGGACCTGATATCGCACTCTTCTTGTCCGGGTCATTACCAATCATCTCAATATTCTTGAGAATAGTACCTAAATTGCCTGATAATGTAACTTCAGAAACCGGGTAAGTCAACTCACCCTTTTCGATCCAAATACCATAAGCACCTTTAGAGATGTCGCCAGAAGTTTGCACAGTACCTTGACCAATAGTAGAAACCAAATAAAGGCCATTATCTACAGATTTGATAATTTCTTCAGGAGTATGTTTGCCTGGCATAAGCATAAAATTAGTTACTCCACTTGCATGACCAGTAGTTTTCATTTTCAATTTACGTGCTGAATAAGTATCCAACATATAATTCTTTAAAACTCCATTTTCAATGATAGAAGTTCTGCGAGCAGGAATGCCATCAGCATCGAAAGGTTGAGTTCCCGGAGCCCCAGGGATAGTACCATCATCGATAATATTTATATTCTCATTTGCAATTTTTTCATTTAATTTGCCAGCTAAGAATGAACGCTTCATATAAATTGAACCGCCACTAAGGCAAGATGCCAAAAAGCTTAGGAGCATTGAAGATGTCATATCCGGATCGATAACAACAGGAACATTCTGAGTTTTTACTTTTCTAGCTCCAATCATTCTAGCAGTACGATGAATTGCTGTTTTGGCAACTTCTTCGACTGCTAATAAACCTTTGACGTTTATTGAGCTATCCCACCATCCATCTTCATATAAATTATCATCCGAACCAGCCTGCAAACCAACACCATAAGATACGGAGCTATGACGGTAAGTGCCGGCAAAACCATTAGACATAAACAAATAACTATCACCAACGTAGTTATTGAAAGATGCTCCACCCGATCTTTTGATCCTTTTGTCTGCAAGACATAATTTTTCTAATTGCTTTGCAGTATTGATTTTATATTCAGGACTTAATTTTTCAACTTCAGGATCATAAAGTTTTAAAGATTCAGGAGTTACTGTCATTTTTTCAAGTTCAGGAAGAGCTGCAAATTCATCCGGATTTGAGTATTTGGTTCTTTCAATTGCATTAGTCAATAATCTTTCTATTGTTTCTTTTCTCAGATCGGAACTAGAAGCAGTAGAGATTTTATTATCAATAGCCACCTTAATACTAAGACCGGTAGAGCCGGCAGAAACTAATTGTTCTACTTCACCATCACGAACATCAACAGAGAACTTAGTACCACTAGAAATACTAACTTTTACTTCATGAGCACCTTTTTTCTTAGCTAAAGCAATTATTTCTTCGCCTAATTTCATATAGTCTTGACTCATGCTACACCTCCGACAGTCATTTTATTTATACGTAAAGAAGGAGTACCGCAGGTGACAGGAACTGATTGTCCATCTTTGCCGCAAGTACCGAGGAAGAATCCCATGTCGTTGCCCACCATATCGATTTCTTTT
Source organism: uncultured Hyphomicrobiales bacterium (assembly GCA_964493035.1). Taxonomy (GTDB): domain Bacteria; phylum Bacteroidota; class Ignavibacteria; order Kapaibacteriales; family UBA2268; genus JAUQWR01. The sequence goes on from CAZBNQ010000146.1 coordinate 3,656, forward strand.
AGGATTTGAATATTTGTTCCGATTAGTGTAGCATTTTTGACTGGATAAGTAAGTTTGCCATTTTCAATCATATATCCAAGATTGACTGAGAAAGTAAATTTGCCAGTACCAGAAACCATACCACCTTGGTAAGAGATAGCATAAAAACCTTTTTTAACTGATTCAATAATTTCTTTAGGATCAGAATTTCCAGCACCTAAGATAGTATTATTCATTCTAGGAATTGGAGGATTTTTATAAGTTTCTCTTCTACCGTGACCATTTGGTTTATGATTTAATATTTTAGCAGAAAGTTTGTCATTAAGGAAACCTACAAGTTTACCTTTTTCAATAAGCATAACATTTTCGGTTTCAACACCTTCATCATCGATATTCAAACTGCCTCTAAGTCCGGATATTGTGGCATCATCATAAATAGTAACTAAAGGATTAGCAACCATCTGCCCCATTTTATCCCACATTATAGAAGTTTTTTTCCAGTTGGCATCTGCTTCGAGTGGATGGCCAACAGCTTCATGAATCATAACACCAGATTCATCTTTGCTCAAAACAACTTGCATTTCGCCTGGAGGTGCATCTTTAGCAGTTAATAGCAATAGTGCTTCTTCTGCAGCTTGCTTTCCAATTTGTTGTGGTGTAATTTTTGAATTATAAAAATCAGAACCAACTCTACCGCCAGCATTACCACGACCTGTATTTCTATTGCCCTTATCTTCTGCAGTAGCAGATACTACCAACCTTACCTGAGGACGAACATCAGATATCATTAAACCTTCAGAATTGACAATCAGAATGTGTTGGATTTCATCATTAAGAGATGAGCTTACTTTAGTAATTTTTGAATCATGTGATTTTGCAGCATCATAAGCTTCACGAGTCAATTTAATTTTTGAGTCCAATTTCATCATATCAAAAGAATTATTCAAATCATAGTATTGTTTTGAATGTTTCTTTTCATTGAGATTTGCAACATTAATTTTACTATTGCCATCAGCTATGCTGGCTGCAGTGAGAGCAGCATCTTTAATCTTGTCGAAACTTAGGTCGTTAGTATAAGCATAACCAAATTTTTGTCCTTTGACTACTCTAACGCCAACCCCAAGACTAATGCTTTCTGAAGCATTTTTGACAATATCTTCTTCAATCAATAAGCCGTCAGCAATTTTAAATTCAAAGAATAATTCAGAAAACTCACCGCCTTTACTCAAAGCGATACTCAATAATTTTGATAGTTCTTCCTTCGAAAATCCGAAAAATGAACTAATTAATGCATTGCCTGTTTGTTCGTTAGGCGAAGCAATCAAGTTATTTAGCCATAGATTAGAAGTCATAGCTACTCCCATTCCTATGCCGCATTTCTTGATAAAATTTCTTCTTGTATTTTCCATAACAGTTCATGTTTTGTACAACAATATATTCAAATTATTTTCGATTATTATATTTCTTAAAATTAAAAAAAATTCTCGTCATAATTATTATGATTTTTTAGACTTAAGTAATATGATTCTACAAGAAAAACTTAGTCAAGAAAAAAAATATTTTTATGCAAAGCGAAATTTTAGAAATATTCGTCAATAGTAATGTTTTTGTTAGAAAACTTTGAAAATTGCTAATAATAATATAAACAAAGGATTTTAAAATGAAAGTCGATGTAATTATGCCCAAAATGGGTGAATCTCTTCAAGAAGGTACAATTATAAGATGGATGAAAGAAGAAGGTGCATTAGTTGAACGCGACGAAATGATTTTAGAAATTTCTACTGATAAAGTTGATACTGAAGTTCCTGCTCCTGTTTCGGGCGTATTATCTAAAATTTTAGTTCCTGCAAACACAACCGTAGAAGTAGGCGCTAAAATTGCCGAAATTGAAACAGAAGGAACAGCTTCTGCAAGTGCTCCCGCACCTGTTCAGCAAGCTTCAGTTGCAGCACCTGCTCCTAGTGTTGTTGCTGCACCGGCAGCTCCTGCACCTGTTGCTGCTTCTTCAAATTCTCTAATTGATGTGATAATGCCCAAAATGGGTGAATCTCTTCAAGAAGGCACTATCGTAAGATGGATCAAAAAAGTTGGAGAATCAGTCGAACGTGACGAAATGATTTTAGAAATTTCTACTGATAAAGTTGATACCGAAGTTCCTGCTCCTGTTTCGGGAGTAATAGCTGAAATACTATATAAAGAAGGCGAAACAATCGAAGTTGGAAAAGTAATCGCAAAAATTTCGAGTGGGTCTGCACCAGTAGCTGTTGCGCCAGCAACACAAACAGTCGCAGTTGCAGCCACAAATGTAGTTGCATCAGTTAGTGAAGTAGCAACACCACAAATTAATGTAACTGCTCAAAATTTGACATTCGAAATTCCTGCACGTAGTGGTGATAAATTCTTCTCTCCATTAGTAAGAGAAATTGCAGTTCAAAACAAAGTTTCATTAAACGAACTTGAGCAAATAGTCGGTACCGGTGTAGATAAGAGAATTACAAAAGAAGATATTTTAGCTTATATAAACAGCAGAACAAATGCTCCGGTTGCAGCAAGTGTAAGTACACCTGTTGTTGTATCAGCACCAGTAACTGCACCTACATTATCAGTTCCAGAACCGGTAAAAGTAGCAGCACCGGCACCACTTCCAATTGGCGCAAATGATGAAATTATTCCTATGGATAGAGTTCGTCAAAAAATATCAGAACACATGGTATTTTCAAAACAAACTTCAGCACACGTTACCAGCGTTGGCGAAGCAGATGTCAGTGGTATTGTAAAACTCCGCGATAAGTTTAAAAATGAATTTTTGAAACGCGAAGGTATTAAATTAACTTTCACTCCTTTCTTTGCTATGGCTGCAATCGAAGCAATTAAAGCTTTCCCAATGGTGAATGTCAGTGTTGATGGCAAGAATATCATTTTGCACAAAAGATTGAACCTTAGCGTTGCAACTGCTCTTGATGATGGTAATTTGATTGTGCCTGTCATTAAAAATGCAGATTCAATGAGTCTTACTGGTATTGCTCGTTCAATCAATGATTTAGCTGCGAGAGCAAGATCTAAAAAGCTTAATCCTGACGATATACAAGGTGGTACATTCACTATTACTAATGTTGGTACTTTTGGTACTTTATTTGGTACTCCAATTATTAATCAACCACAAACAGGTATTATGGGTATTGGAGCAATCAAGAAACGTCCTGTCGTGAAAGAACTTGATGGTGAATCTTTGATCGTAGCTCGCGATATGGTTTATGTTTCTATCACTTATGATCATAGAGTTATTGATGGCATGCTTGCTGGACAATGGTTAGCAAAAGTTGTTTCTGTTCTTGAATCAATGAACGAAAAAACTGTAATGTTATAATTTATAATGAACATAAT
>CAZBNQ010000147.1:0-7013 GCA_964493035.1 uncultured Hyphomicrobiales bacterium
GTCAGTCAATAAGCCTTTAATATATACACCTAAAGTATATAAGTTGCCTGAAGAGCCCACTTGAGTAGAATCAATTGCTAAACTCCTAATATTAGCAATTTTATCAGAAATATCCTGCAAATAGTCTTCTGCAATTTTCATTTCTCCGACGGCATAATCTATGATATTGCGATAATTTTCATCTGAACTAATCATTGCACCCATACTTTTTGCATCTACCAATTTATCGGGTGCGTCAGATAAATTAACAATATTCTTTCCGGTAGATAATCTAATTTGATCCTTAAATTTTTTGTATTCAATTTCATTCAAATTTCTTTGAAACGGATCTACCAATGATTTTTGCGAAACTCTCATTATTTCTCCGAATTATCTGCCTAAATTTACAATTGTAGTTAGCAGTTCGTTAGTCACATTCACAATTCTCGAAGCAGCTTCAAATCCTTTTTGAAATTTAATAAGATTGACTGCTTCTTCATCAAGATTTACTCCAATTGTAGATTCTCTTTGGTTGCTGAGCTGATCTGAGACTAATTTTGTAGTAGTCTTTCCGTTGTCAGCTTCTTTTGCAATAGTACCGAGCCTGCCAAGAAAACCAGAATAATATTCCGAAGGTCTTTGTCCTTCGAGGAAAGTAGAATCTTGAGCAATTCTACCAATTGCCAGAGCAACTTCGGCATTGCCGGGTTCGCCCGGACGGCTTGCAAATGGAATATTTCTTGGCTTGTCTTTTATATCTGCTGATAGTGAAATATTTGCTGCAGTAGCTTTTCCGACTGTTGGATTGAAAAAGTTTCTTCCCGGAGGATTTGGTCCTGCATCATCCAATCCGTAGCCACCCATAGTTAGAGAATTTACTTTTGTAACCAGTGCATTGACGTAATCGTTCAATTTGGTAAACGCAGAAAATCCATCGCTTGAATCTGCATCATCTAATGTTACATTATAATGTTTAAGATCTGAAGCTATACTGCCTGACTGAACGTTGATAACATTACTCACATTAGTTTTAGGATCGTATTGTAGTATCTGGATAGTGCGTTCGCCTGTAACAGGATTAGTAGTTTCATTTGATTTTAACTGATTAGAACTAGGGCCCGAAACCAAGTTCATACCATTCAAATAAACATAAGCCATGCCTTTGGAATCATAAGTAACATTAACTCCAGTCAATTCAGATAATTCTTCGAGTTTTTGTTCTCTTTGATCTACGTATGTCTGAGCCTCATTCTGAGTCTCAGCTTTTGAGTTTGCAATGTTTTTATTCAATTCAGCAATATCAATCAATAATTGATTTGCTTTATCAATATCAATATTAATACTCGATGCAACTTCTTGTCTCAGCTCAGTTAATTGAGTTGCAGTACGATTAAATTGCTCCACTAAAGTTTGAGCTTGCCCAAGGATTGTATCTCTTTGAGCAATATTTTCAGGATTAAGAGCTAATTCTTCAAAAGCTTTAAAGAAATCATTAACTTGCTCAGTGAAACCCAATTCAGTTGGTTCAGCAAGAATTGATTCTAACCTTTGATAAACTTTTTCATCATTATCATATCCGGCTTTGCGTGAGAGAGTATTCCTGATTTCACGATCAAAAAATTCTTCGCGGAAAGTGCGTAATTGTTCCACCATAGAACCTGTACCAAAATACTGACCACTATTTTTATGAGGATCAGTTTCGGTGAGTAGGGCACTGCGACGCGAATAGCCGGGAGTATTGACATTAGCAATATTATTACTAGTAACGTCAAGCCCGAATCTATGAGCCAGCAGGGCTCTTTTCCCTAATTCCAGTGATGACAAACCGGACATATTTATAACCTATTAGTGTTTTGTGTAGCGATTTAATTTTAAATTTTTTTCGCTATTTAGCATTGATTGCAAATCTTCAATCATTATTATTAATTTCTCGGAATTTCCGATTTTCATTCTATTTACTAATGCCAAATAGTCTTTGCATTCATCTAATGAACTAGTCGCTTTAATTATAGATCTGATCTTATTTATTTTAGTATTTTGCTTAAATCCTTCTTCAATAAATTCAGGAATTGAAGCAACACAATTTTTTAATCTTCTTCTTAATTCATAAATGTTTATATCATCATTAGGAATTCTATTTGTAAAACCGTTAATAAGTTTTACAAGTTCATCAGCTTTTCTCCAAATTACAGTATCTTTAATACTTTGTGGTGCACTCATATTATACTCCCAAAAAAATTTAATCAATAATTGATTAAACTATTTCAATTAATATTCCAGAAATAAAGATGTAATAAAATCAATAGCTTAGCGGTTTGATAGATTTGCGTTTTTTGTTGAATTTTAGCCAATTGAATGATATTATCACTCAATGGCTAAAATTAGATCTTTTTTTTAGACTCTGACATTAAAAACATGTCTATTTGCACTAGTAAACAAGTTCATCATGTCTCTAACCGAATGGCGTGCTCTATTAGCCAATACTTTATTAGTATTATTTAGATTTTGAAGATTGGAAATAAGATTTTTTAGGTTTGTTCTTAATGTTTTAATCTTATTGAAATCTTCATTTTTCAATTTAGATTCGATTGCAGATAGTTTCAGATTGGCAGCTTGAGATCTGTTGAGCCCCAACCAAGCCATAAGAAAACTAATTCTTTGGTCTTCCAAGCCTCTTAAACTTTTAGCAATGCTCTCTTGATATGAAGTTATTTCGTCCAATTCGCGTATATCATATTTGACTAATGCTCTTTGCTGTCGTTCTGCAAGCCGAACTAATTCTGAAATCAAGTGTTGTTCGTGCTCTAAATATTTGATAAGTTTATCAATCATTTTCTACCTCATTGTTATTTGAAGCGAATATATTAGAATATTTTTTTACTCTTTTAACGTAAGCTTGTGTTTCGGCAAATGGTGGAATGCCACTATATTTTTTAACATTACCCGGGCCAGCATTATAAGCAGCCAGAGCATGTTCTAAATTGCCGTCAAACATTTCAAGCATTTTGCTTATGTATTTAGTGCCACCCATAATGTTTTGGGCAGGATCATAGGAATTTCTTACCCCAAGATCTTTTGCTGTGCCATCCATCAATTGCATTAAACCTTTTGCACCTACTTGTGACTTTGCTGTATTTAATGCTGCTGATTCAGCTGTAATTATACCTTTAATCAAATGTTCGGGAACATTATGTTTCTTAGCTGCTTGACTTATTATTTCTGAATAATTATCAAGCCTTTTACTTACTCTTTCAAGAAAATTTCCACTAACTTTTGGATTTGAATAATTGCTCGATTCTGTATTTTTGATTTCTGACGATATTTGAGTATTGTCAGAGTTTTTGCTTTTTGGATTCTCAAGCTTCTGCACAGGTGAATTTGAAGCAGAATAATTTACACTTATTCCATTCAGCTTTTCCCCGGTAAAATTTTGATAAATTAAATCAGCAATTCCAATTCCATTGCCAACTTTTGATAATTCATCAGAAAACATCAAATCTGAATAGCCTTCCAAAGTATCCGAACCAAATGATAAATCTCCTTCTTTCTCTGGTTCTTCAAGCATTGCTTCTTTCATTTGTTTATACATCATGTGAATAAATAATGATTCGAAGTTACGTGCAACTTTGGCATATTCATTTTTATCTTCAATCGATATATTTTTTTTATGAAGATCATTAGTATTTGATAACTTAATATTATCAACTTTGTTTTGTATCAAAGAATTATCAAGTATTCCATTATTTAATTTAATATCCATCAGTCCACCTATTGAATAATCAATTCGCCTTGAAGAGCACCCGCATCTTTCAATGCTTGGAAAATAGCGATCAAATCACGTGGTTTTACTTGAAGCAGATTCAAAGCATCTGCTATATTTTGAACAGTAGCGCCCTGCACATTTAAGGCTTTGGCAGTTGTTACTTCTTCATTCGTATTTATTTCTGCAGTTTCCGCAATTTGAGGTGGTCTGATTGTGAATGGAGCCGGTTGAGGAACGAGTACCTGCTTTTGAATTTGTATTTCCAATCCTCCATGAGCTACTACTGATGGAAGTAATTGCACATTGCCGCCAACCACCACAGTGCCTGTTCTTTCGTTTATCACTACTCGGGCTACCGGATCCGAGACAACGTTGAGTGCCTCAATCTGAGATATATAATTTATTTGCTGTGCTGGAGTAGTGCCTGCAGGCAATTGAACTTGGACGGTTCCTGCATCTATTGCAGTTGCTGTATTAGCTAATCCTGCAGAGCCATTTATAGCTTGAGCAATTCGATTTGCTGTTGTAAAATCAGGTTCTCTAAGGCTAATTCGCACTAAGTTGTTTTCTACAAAATTTGACTCAATATTTCTTTCTAGTATTAATCCATTTGGAACTCTACCCGAAGTACTTACATTTTTGCCAACTCGAGAACCAAGGCTGCTTATATCATAGCCACCAATCGACACGGCGCCCTGAGCTAAGCCAACTATTTCGCCATTAGATAAAGATAGGGGAGTCATTAATAATATTCCACCTTGAAGCGAAGTGGCGTCTCCGATTGAAGAAACTTGTACGTCCACTTTTGCTCCGGTTTTCATAAATGCTGGTACAGTGGCTGTAACCATTACTGCAGCAACATTTCTTGTGCGTGGATTATTTGCCGGAGGAGTAAGTCCGAATCTTTTCAACATATTTATTACTGATTGCACAGTAAAAGATGATTGTTGGTTGTCGCCGGTTTGATTCAATCCGGTAACCAATCCATATCCAATTACTTGAACTCCAGAAGCTCCTTGAATTGATGCTATATCTTTGATTCGAGCAAAACTTGGTATGCTCCAAGCAAAAATAAGTATAGCAATTGTTGCATACTTTAGGATTGATAATATTTTTGTAGATCTATTCATACTTATTTAGAATAATAATCTTAAAAATTTTGTTATTAAGCCAGGTTCTTGAGTTTCCGAAACATTGCCTTCGCCTTCGATTATTAAAGTTAAATCTAAAATCGAATAGGAATAAACCGAGTTGTCTGACATAACATCAACTGGTCTTACTATACCTTTTATAGTAATAGTTTGTGTTTCACCATTGATTTTGGTAGTGCGTTTACCTTCGATACTCAAATTGCCATTGGGTTTTACTTCTACAACACGAGCACTAATTCGCGACCTTATTCTTTCTTTTCTAGAAGTAGAGCCTGAGCCTTTGAATTGATTGCCAGTACCCAATCCAGCATCAAGATTTGTAGAGCCTGAGCCAGTACCTAAACTAGCACCAGCATTTAAATCAGTAGATCTTGATTCGGATGAACTTGCAGAATTATCTGCCTGAGTATCTTCAGCTATATAAACCATAATAGCATCATCGACAGAGAATGCTTTTACATCAGAAAATAATGAACGCAGACTTTGTTGTTGTGATCTAAATTGAGCATTAGCTCTACCATTTATTATTGGTAAAGCCATCAATATTGCAATTAATATGACAATTTTATTTTTCATTATTATCACCTAAACTATAATTTGATTTTAGGTAGATTCGGCCATCTCCGGCTACTTCACCTTGTAGTATAGTATTGCCGGATCCGTCTCGTTTTACTCTTATTTGATCGCCAATAGCTCCATCTTGGAGAGCAACACCCAAAGTTCTGACTATAACTGCTCCAGATTGGGCAATTATTTCAATTTTATCGCCTCTTTTTACTGTATTTTCGAGTTTAATATTTTTAAAAGTAAATGGAGAACCTTTAATAATTCCATTTTTTAATATTTTACCGATCAAAGATTTATCAGTAATCAATTCATCATCAGCATATTGAGTAACTTCGACTCTTTGATAAGAAATATCATCATCAGTGATAGTTTCGCCTTTATATAATTGCTTAGATGCAACCGGAATTTTCTTGAAATGCTTAATGCTGACTCTTATATCTTCTCTTTTAATAATTTCATTTTTCAATTTAAAAATAATAGAAACAGAGCTCAAACCAACCAAAGGTTTTTCTGATTGAAAAACAGCAGTAACTCCTGATTTTTCGAAATTGACATTCTTGATTTTTTGAAGAATTTCTACTTCAATATCATAGCCTTGAAGTTTATTTTTAATAAAAGAAACACAAGACTCAGCCAATCGATCAGATTTGAAAGTTGATTGAGCATTCATTCCATAAGGAAGAATTAGAGCAAAAATCAATATAAGAAGCAGCTTATTCATATTATCTCTTCAAATTAACAGCAGTGCCTAAAATATCATCAGCAGTACGAACTGATTTTGAATTTAATTCATAAGCTCTTTGAGCAGTAATCATATTAACCATTTCTTCGACAATATCAACATTCGAAGATTCAAGATGGTACTGAACAATTTCGCCAGTATTATTATTACCTGGTTGCTCGAAAAAGGCTTGACCCGAAGCAGGAGTTTCAGAATAAAGATTATCTCCAATTGATTTGAGTCCTGCAGGATTGATAAATCTAGCCAATTCAATTTGCCCAAGAGTCTGAGCATCAGTTGAATTTTCCGTAAGCACAGAAACCACACCATCGCGAGACACTTGAATTTCGACAGCATCATCAGGAATAGAAAATCCCGGATCTAATTGAAAACCCTGAGAGTTTACAATTTGACCATTTCTATTTAGTTGGAAAGAGCCATCACGAGAATATGCAATAGAATTATCTGGCTTGCGCATAATATAAAAGCCTTCGCCATTAATAGCCAAGTCTAATGAGTTATTAGTTTGTTGAATATCACCTTGTTTATAAATTTTAGAAGTAGCAACAAGCTCGGTACCCGAACCGATTTGAACTTCGTTGAGTGGTTCAGTACCAGTTCTTCCTACTGCGCCTGCAGGGCGAAGAGTTTCATAAAGTAAGTCTTGAAATTCGGGACGAACTTTTTTATAACCGGTGGTATTGACGTTAGCCATATTGTTCGAAATAATTTCGACATATCTTTGCTGAGCCGTCAAACCAGTAGCCGCAGTTCTAAGAGTCTTATCCATACAAACATCCTTGTCAATTAATAAAAAAGAGGGCAATCCATT
>CAZBNQ010000148.1:0-6999 GCA_964493035.1 uncultured Hyphomicrobiales bacterium
CAGCCCTAATTGATTGGATAGAAAAAGAATTGATTAACCGCCGTAAACGGCAAGAAGAAGCTCTACAAAAAAAACATCAATTACTTGCAGGTGATATAGATGCAATACTCAAAAGTAATTAAACTATCTGCTAATAAGCAATTTTATTGCGAATTAGTTTCTGATGCAATATTGAATGATGATGATGTTTTAGCAAAGATCTACATGATATTTGCCAATGACTGTGATATCAAATTAAAAGATTGTCTAATTTCTGAAATAGGTGATCAACATGACTGAAAGTGATATTAAAAATCTATTTACAATAATAATTGAACTTGAACAGCAAGTAAAAGTCCTGAATCAAGAATTAAAAAAGGGCCTAAATCCAAATAAATTAATGACAATTTATGATATTGCCAATGAATATGATATTGATAGAAAATTTGTAAAACAAATAATTTTAAGTGGTGCAGTTCCTGCTCGCAAACAAGGATCAGTTACCAAAGTTCGCCGTTCAGATTTTGACGCATATCTGGCTAAAGTATATAGTAATGATTTTAAAAACGACCATTTTTTTACAAAACCTGTACAGCCGCGTTGATTGTTTCCTAAATGGTAATAAACTTACGCGGCTTTTTTTTATTGAGGAAGTACGAGCAACATAATGCCAAGAAAATTAAAAAATAATGCAGATTGGTTTATCCACGACGTTACAATGAGTTCTAACAGAAAAATTGTCGCGATCGAAGCAAGATTTGGTATTACTGGTTACGCACTTTTCAATAAATTTCTTGAAGAATTTGCAGGCGCGGATCATGGCAAAATAAATTATAATGATTTAGAAAATGAACTTTTAGCCGGCAAATTTCGAGTAGAAAGCATGATTTTAAGAAACTATATTGATTATTGCGTAAATACTATTAAAATATATGTTTTAGAAAACAATATACTTTATTATCCAAAATTACAAAACCGACTAGAAAAACTTTTTGAAAAACGCGAAAAAATTCGTGAAAGAGTTAAAAATTCCAGAAATGACAAAAATGAACAAAACAATGCAGAAAATAATAACAACACGTTACAAAGTGATAGTAATGCGTTACAAAGCGGTAGTAACGCATTACGGTACACAGATAAGAATAGATTAGATAAGGAAGAAGAATATAAATATTCTTCTAAAGAAGAGGTGGTATATATACCCATAGGGGAAACTTCCCCAGAAGGAAATCCACCACCACCAAAAAATGAAATTTTATATCCAGATTTTGAAGAAGTAAAATCATTTCTCATTCAAAAATTGCCAAATATTCGAGATCCGGACTTAGTAGCTTTGAACTACTACGAAAAACGCAAGCAAGCAAATTGGGTTCGAAAGAACGGATCAAAAGTAATAAACTGGCAATCAGACTTAATAAAATGGTGTAAAGATGACTACGATAGGATCAACACTCGATATAATTCAAACGGAGCTGAATCTCGGCGACGCGGTGAACGAATATACGAATCTGCACCCCCCGAAGCAGCCGGTATATCCTGAAGCATACAGGCCTCCGCGTCCCTGGGATATTGAAGAAAAAACATTTGATGTGGTGTACAACATTTTGCGCCCAATGATTGGGACTCGATATCTTGATGCAAATTGGCATCAATGCAGCTTAAAGAGCGAATTGTTGAAGTATCTGAAAGAAGATTACGAACAAAGCAAAACAAGACGCGGTGCTTATGTTTTCGGACAAAAAGGCGTTGGTAAATCATGTGTAATGGCATTATTTGCCAAATATTTTTTGCAAAAATTCAAAGTACGAATTCAATATTATTCCGCTCCGGAATTATTCAATCTGCTCTTTGACTGCAGCAAATCCGAAGTTTCTTCAATCGCAAATTGCGATGTGCTGTTTGTGGATGATTTGAACCGTGAAATTTCAAATCAAATGACTATATCGAGATTTAATCAGATCATTGAAAGCAGATATGCACACAATTACCCGACGTTCATCAGTTCAAATTTGAATCTTGATGATCTAGAAAAAATCAACGGTTACGATGCAGCAGTGCATAGATTTAGAGACAAAACATTTATGATTAGAGCAACTTTAACGGAGCAAAAGCGAGTATGACACCAAATATTCCGCTCGATAAAGTCGGTGATTATATCACGATTGGAACTGTAAAGTTTTTCCATACAGCCAAAGATGCGAGCAATTTTGTTGATTGGATCACTACACAAGGACTAGTTCAAGCTGATCCAACATTGTTTAGGACGCAAGATTACTTGCGTTGGAATGAATTAAACAGGCCTGACGGCGAAAACACTCTTTTTTAAAATTTTATTTGAGGTAAAAAATGGAAGATTCAAGAGAATTAGAAAACTTGGAAAATTCAGAAAATTCAGAAAATCTGCCAATCGAACCAGCGATTGAAAACATTGAAGTGGTTGAAAAATCAAGGATTTTAAATCAAAATTTAATCAATCGAGGCTAAAATGAACGTTGAAACTGAAAAAATCGAAAACGAAAATGCCGCTTTAAATCGCGATAGCGAGGATTTAAATTCAAATCCGATTCAATATATGGAAAACGATGTAAAAATTGAACCACAAGCAGCCGACGACGAAATTTCGCTATCTGACGTTGGCGAAAATGCGCAAAATTCCGAAAATGTTTTGGATAATGGTTTGAATGGAAATAGAAGTGATAATGAAATTGAACATCAACTTCATGCGTTTTTAGTCAATGCAAGTCAAAATTTAAAAGATGGCGATTTCGGAATATCAATGAATGTTTTGGAACAGTTAAAGGTAGAATATGGTGATGAATTAGAAAAATATCCGGGATTATACGTAAAATATTTAAATATGGCACATTATGTAGCTCTGAAGCTAGAACATTTCGAATATGCAGAAGCAGTTGCAATGGAATTGGTAAAGAAATTTCCAATTACGATTGGTGATCCATACGTAACGCTTGGGCATGTGGCTAATCAATGTGGAGATATTATCCGCGCGCATACTTGGATTTCAATATCAGTCTTATTTGCATCATATGAAGGTGGTTTTGAATATAATAAACGCGAAAACGCAAACAAAAATCTTGAAATGATTGAAAGTTTGCTAAAAATTCGGCTAAAAAACTAGATTTTTCATTTAACAATAGTGTTTTATGTACATTGATATTTGTCAATACACAAAAACACTCAATTTCATAGCAAAATAGCCGCTCCAGTTCTCCATGCCTTATTTGCTTCTATTTAGGGGCGGCTCTTTAACACACAAAGGACTTAATTATGCCTGAAATTTTAGACGTAAAAGGTTATGAATTAAAACCCTTATTAGAAGCTTTAGATTGTAAATTAATTGAATTTGAAGCCATAATTAAAAAAGGAAAAACCTTTGCATATCGATTAACTCTAAAAAGCAAAGTTCCGGGCCCGTATATTGATGCTTTAGCTTCAAAATTTGGGCATGATAGAATAAAACATGAATTAAATCTGATCCGCGAAAAAGAAAAACAAATAAAAGAAAGAATTAAAGCTAAACATAGCAATATGAATAGCTAATTTAAAACAAATAAAAGGATTATAGCAATGAATGAAAATGAAATTCCACATGCCGAACCACAAGTACATAACATCAAAGTTATGGCAGATGGTAGAGAAGCAATCCACATTCGCAGTTCCTATACTGAAGAGGAATTAATGGTGTTGCATCATGATAATATGATGAAACAAATTGAATTAAAGAATTTAAATATGCAGATTAAAGAGCTACAAGACAAGAAAAAAGTATTGACTAGAGATATTTCCTCCAATGTAGATCTAGTTTATAATGGTTTCAAAGATATGCACTTAGATGCTTATTTCATTGATGACCAATATGACGGTTTGAGAAAATTCTATGATGAGGATGGTAATTTCTTACAAAACCGTCGATTAAGACCAACAGAAAAAAAAGACACTTTAAAAATAGCTTTTAATTCATAAAAACAAGGAAAATAAAAATGAGCGACGTGAAATTAAATTTAACTCCGGTTATAAGTACCGGAGGTGCAACAAGTATCGGAGGTGCAACCCAAATGACTGATGTAATAATTCGCAATGGCGAAGCTGCACCAATTGAATTGAAGCAACCATTTTCTTTTACTGGGGAAATTGGCAGCTGCTATAAGTACATTATGCACATGCAACAAAAAGCAAAATTAGACAATAGCAAAGCCGTTGCTATTGTTGATTACAAGAATTATAGTATTATTCTCTATGAAGATAGAAATGAGGCTAGAGCTGATAAGATCATAGGAGTATTTACAATTAATCCGGAATTACTTGAATTTGGAATTAATACGCAAAAAACTTATTCACCAACTACTCTGGTAAAATTCTTGCGTATGAAAAGAATGTATTTTCATGATTCTATGATATTTACTGAGTTTTTGAACAGGTTACAAAATTTCAACATTACAGATACAAGAGTTATAAACCAAGCCGATAATCAACGCGGAGATAAAACCAATTTATTGCAACAAACAATCAATAACGAATTGCCGGATCAATTTGTTCTTAATATGCCAATTTTTATTGGTGGTGCAAAATACAAATTTGCTGTTAATATCTTTTTTGACGAAAGAGATAAGAACATAGATTTATGGTTTGAATCAGTTGAGCTAAAAGAGTTAATGGATTCGATTTACGAAGATTCTTTAGCTCTTGAAGCTGACAAGATTTCGCAAGCTGGTTTTTTGGTGTTGTCTAAATAAAAAATAAGTCCCCTAATGGGGACTTTTCTGAGGTTAAAATGAAAAAAGAACGATTATACATCAAGCTAATATTTATTGTTTTAGCCCTAATATTTTTCTTAATATTCATATTTTCATTGTGGGATAAATCTCTAGGAATGAATGATGGAAGTATATTTTTTACAGGTGTTTTTATGTTGTATATCGCATACATAGCATAAGGAATATAAAATGAAATTCAATGAATTAATGATTGTAGGTCAATGCTTAGGTATAAATATTTATGAACTTAAGATTGAACGGAAAAAACAAGTTCCAAGATTTCTAAAAAACAGATATTTAATCCATAATGATAAAGGCGCATGGCAACAGACAAGCACTGGCAAAGCATTGATGAGCTTAACCGCAAGAAATATTTTGGATTTTGATCTCGAATCAAATTTAATAAGATTCTTTGTAACAAAAGAAGGCAAAGAAGCATTTGAAAAAGCACTAAAAGAATACTTGCTAAAATTAAATTTATTCCCTGTGGAGGCAGAAAATGAGTGATGTTGTTGAATATGTAAATAAAGAATTTGCAAATAGGTTATTTGAAAAAATTCTACTTAAAATTGAATGGCTAAAAAATGTTACAAATGCTGAAATAATAGATGAAGAAAAAAACGTTATTTGGAAAATAGGAGAAATAAAAGCTATTATCAAAAGAGGATCAGAAAAAGGTACTCTTACAAGAGAAATTTCAGTAACTATCTTTGACAAATATGTTGGAGGTTTATTGGTAGCTCAATTAGATGCAATAAAAGAAAAAATAAAAAGTGTTTTTTACGAACAACAGGTTTTAAATTACCACAAAACTAATCCAGAAATTATTGAATATTTGGAACATACTCCAAGAGTAAGATTAAAAAATGATGCAATAACAAATAGAGTCAAAGAAATTTACGAACAATTCAAAACTCAAAAATATTATGTTTATTATTTTAAAGATGGATTTTGGAGGTTTAAAAATTTATTGATTTTATCATTCTATATAAATTTAGATGGTAAGATGCAAATTCGTTTTAAACACATTACTAAAAATAAATATTCTACTTTAGATTCAGATTCTTTCTGTGAAAAAAATGAAAAAAATGAAAAAAATGAAGAATCATTTATTGAAATATTCGAAAGGCTTTTACTGAAAGACAAATCATTGTTTTTAGAATTTTTTAATTTGGTGGTGTAACATGGAACTGGAAAAATACAGTAAAATGTCTTTTAAGAAATATGATAAATTATCAGAAAAGAAAAAAAACAATTATATGCTGTCATTGATGCCATTTGTTAAATGGGAAATCAAAGATGGTGAGTTATCTCCGACAAATATACAATTTCGAGATTTTAATTATCAAGATTGGTCTGATACTACTTTTATTTGCGATATCAAAAATTCACAATATCGTATTAAGCCTGAATCAGAATCAGAACCAAGCGAAGAATGGAAAATATTATGTGATGAAATGACACCTGAAATTTATTTCAAATTGTCAATTGAAAAGCGAATAAAATACATGAAACATTTGTTAACTCAAGTTCAATTTAAATTCGATGAAGAATCTGGAAAATGTAATGCAACGACACTTGAATTATTTAACTCGCAAAACAACAAATGGGTTACATTAACCAATTTTGTTGATCCAATTAATAATTTTATTCGCATAAAGCGCGAATTGAACGAAGAGGCTTAAGATGAAAGAAATTGAAGTATTATATGAATATCGTAAATTATATCATGCTGCATGGTGTAATATTCTTTTTAGACTTAATAATGGCATTCAAGTATATAAATCAAAACATCATTCTAATGGTGAATTGTGCTTTGATGGCAAATGGTTTATTGTTATTACAGAGCTACCAACAGGACAGATCAGTAACCACTATAAATTAGATGATTGGAATTTATTTAAAATTCCGGTTGTTGATATACCGCCAAAGCCGTTTGATGGTCACGATTGCCAAGATGTATTTAAAAGATTAAAGCACTACATAGAGAATGATTGTAATGTACAATTTGTATGTATTGAATCAAAATTAGTGCCGCGTCCATTTGCAAAAGAAATTAATGAGATCGAAAATGAATTAGCTCAAATTTTTGAGTTAAATCCAACAAATGATGATATTTACGAGTTTGAATTTCATACAAGTTCCGGTAATGACTATTTAATACGATGGAGATATGTAGTCAAAAATAATTGGGTGTTGTATGAGATTACTAAACCTACAACACAAATTAAAATTTAATTTAAAATTA
>CAZBNQ010000149.1:0-6973 GCA_964493035.1 uncultured Hyphomicrobiales bacterium
CGGTAATATCTACTCCTCGATTTATATATTTATTGAAATCATTCAGAATTGTAGCGGTAATTTCGGCAATATTTTCAATATCAATCCAATTAAATTTAGCTTTTGCAGAAGGCAATACTATTTTTTGTTTTTCTATTATGTCTTTATGCAAGGTAGTTATTAGATTTTGCATAAAATAGCTTGGGCGAAGAAAAACGTAATCAAAGCCGTTTTCTAATATCATGCGTTCAATTTTATTATGTGGTATTATCTTGCTTGACTCAACACCTTGCACTGAAAGGAAAATAACTTGATTGATTTTCTTTGCTTTCATTTTTAAAATTATAGGTCGAAAATATTTTTCTACATCTGAAATATGTGGAGGTCTAAGAAGGAAGACAGTGTCGATATTATCGAATGCACTATCTAAAGTTGAAAAGTCATCAAAATCGAATTTAACATATTTGAGAAGTTGATAATCTTTAAATTCTTTGATTGCTTTGTCAATATTTCTAACTGCTGCAATGATCTCATGATTAGTTCTATTAATATATAAATACTTAATCACTTCGCGACCAATATTGCCTGTAGCGCCAATAATCAGAATTCGTCTGCTTTTCTTAGATCCAATATCCATCAAAATATCTCCAGATTTTCATCAGCAATTTACAAAACAAATAAAATATAAAATATAGAATTGATTCAAAAAATCAATTTAAACATCCTGCTTGTTGAATAAAATGGAACTTATTAAGTGGATCAAAAATGAAATTCAGAAAAGGATTATCTATTGAGTTGATAGAAAAAAAAAGGCTAAGCATCATTATATTATAAAAAAATAAAACTGATTGCTTAGCCCTAAAAGATTAATAGACTTGCAAAAAATTACATTGGTCTGTCATCAAAGCTAATCATCCAAGCAATTCCAAACTTATCGATAAACATACCAAATAAAGCACCCCAGAAAGCTTTTTCTAAAGGCATAACGACATGTCCGCCTGCTGATAAACCGTTAAAAATATTTCTGCATTCTTCTTCTGATTCTGTATTGATAGAGATAGTGAAGTTATTGCCTTGAACTAAAGCAGGAGCGCCACAAGCTTCCAACATATCAGCACCCATAAGAATAGTAGTACCACCGATTGGAAGACTAATGTGCATGATTTTTTCAAGAAGTTCTTCTGGTAGTGGTGAGTCTGAAGGCATATCTTTATATCTACCAACATAAGGAAATTCGCCGCCAAATACAGATTTATAAAATTCGAATGCTTCCATGCAATTGCCAGCGAATGACAAATAAGGATGTATTGTTGCCATAATTTCTCCGATTAATAAATGAATAAAAACATAATAACAAACAGCGATCGAAAAGATTACAGGCAGATTTTAATTTTTTGTAAATATTTTTTCAGAATTAATAATATTTTTTCATGATATACTTTTTAATTAAATTGGATAAAATTGTTTAAATATTTTTAATGAGGAAATAATGGATTTGCAAGCAATTCAGGAAGCATTAAAGCTTCAAAATCTCGATGGCTGGTTATTTTATGATTTTCATAACCGCGATGCTATTGCAGCTCGCATATTACATGTAGATACAAAACGTTTTACTTCTCGCCGTTGGTTCTATTTTATTCCTGCAGAAGGCGAGCCACAGAAATTGGTTCATAGCATAGAAACATATAAATTAGCGCATTTGCCCGGCACTCAGCATGTGTATTTGCCATGGCAGCAACAACATCAAATGCTAAAAGATATGCTTGGAAATGCAAAAAAAATTGCAATGCAATATTCTCCAATGAACAACATACCCTATGTATCAATTGTTGATGGTGGAACAATCGATCTAATTCGCAGTTTCGGAGTTGAAATTGTTTCGAGTGCTGACTTGGTAAGCCAATTCGAATCACATCTATCTATGGAAGATTATGAAAGCCACAAACGTGCTGCAGCTATAATGCAAATGGTGAAAGACGAAACTTTCAAAGAGATTGCAAAGAGAATCAAAGCAGGCCAAAAACCAAAAGAATTCGAAATTCAAGCTTTTATGCATGACTTGATGAATAAAAACGGAATGGTATGGCCGGATGGACCTGTGGTTGCTGTTAATGAACATGCCGCAGACCCACATTTTGAGCCTACTGCCGAAAATAGCTATGAAATGAAAGAAGGAGACTTGGTGCTTCTCGATTTATGGGCAAAAGAAAACAAGCCCGGAAGCATTTTCTATGACATTACTTGGATGGGATTTATCGGCACTGAAGTACCTGCACGCATCGAAGAAATTTTCCAAGTTGCTCGCAAAGCTCGTGATACTGCTCATGCTCTAGTCAAAGAACGCTATGCAAATGGTGTTGATGTTTTTGGTTGGGAAGTGGACGATGCTTGCCGTCAAGTGATTGTGGATGCCGGATATGGTAAATACTTTATCCATCGCACCGGTCATAACATTGGCGAAGAAGTGCATGGCAATGGTGCTCATATTGATAATTTGGAAACTATGGACGTTAGAAAGATTATTCCTGGTACTTGTTTTTCAATTGAACCGGGTATTTATATGCCTGAAGAAAAAATTGGTTTCCGTACTGAAATCGATGTGTTTGTAACCGACGAAAAGAATGTGGAAGTTGTTGGTGCTATTCAAGAATCAGTTATTCCAATTCTGAATTTATAAAAATATTATATAAAAAAAACAAAAACACAGCCGCTTTTGGGAAGCAGCTGTGTTTTTTTTGTTATTTTATTATCATATTAAAGCCGATTGTGAAGTTTTGTGGCAGACCGGTTTCAATATAGTAAGGTGAATTTGTCTTTTTGTCGAGATCAGGATTAATAAATGCGGAGCCAATATATTTCTGATCAGTCAGATTATTAGCAGCAGCATAAACTCTGAACCCAATATTATTAGTTAGCATTATCGGTTCGGACAATCCGATTGAAGCATTATAAATATGATATGAAGGAACTTCATATTTATTTGCATCATCAACAAAATAAGAGCCGACAGTTTGAGCACTTAATTCAACAAAGAATTTGAAATAGTCGGGTGCATATCTAATACTATAATTACTAAACAATTCAGGGATACCGGGTATTTTATTGTCTTTATAATCAACAAATGCACCAGGCTTTTTATAATGAACTGAATCAATTTTATATTCATTATATTTAGAATTCATATAAGTGAAAGCAGCATTAAATGAAAAGCCGTAATCAAACTCTGTGCTCAAACCAAGTTCGAGGCCTATTCTACTAGTTTTTCCGGCAGAAAAATAGAATTTACCACCGCTATAAGGAATGATTTCATTTTTAGTAAAAATATAAAAAACAGCCATATCATAATTTAAAGATTGAATAAAACTGTTTTGATAAACTTTTGAATGCTTAGTACCAAGCTCAAAAGTGGTTGAGACGATTGGATCGAGTAGAGGATTGATAGCAAATACTGAATCTTGACCGAAAGTCGGAGCAGGATCGGTTTCATTTCCGGCAGGCACTTCCACACCGCCACCAATATTAAAATATAAGCTTTGCTCTGGAGCGAGTCTGTATGTAAGCCCTGCTTTGGGAGTAACATGCTCGAAATTTCGTGATTCTTTGAAGTTTGCTTTCATAAAATCTTGAGAATAGTATGAAATATTATCGTATCTAAGTCCTAATATGAAACTGATTTTTTCATTCCAAACGATTTCATTTTGAGCAAAAGCTCCAAAGCTATTAGCACCTTCTTTTTTATTTTGGCTTAAAGTATTGCTTCTGCCTTGGTCTGCTGAAAGAGCATAGAACAAAATAGCGCCATCTTGATATGAATTGTCAAATCCGGTGATAAATTTATTATGAAATTCTTCATTAAAATCATAAGAATTTCTATAATTTATGCCTCCACCGATATGGTAGCGATTAAAGTCTCTATAAGTACCTCTTTCAGATCTCTGAAGATATTTGGGGTTTGCATAGACCATAGCAGCAAAAGCATTATTATCATCGAATTGATGGTCTAAATTGACACCAATTCTAAAAGTTCTGTTATTACGTCTTTCGCGACGAGAGAGATAAGTTGCATTAGCTGAATCTGGTGCAATATCGTAAGTGCTTTCCAGAATTGGACCCGGTATATTAAATTTATTAATAGCACCAACCACATTGACACCCAAAAATGTACGAGAACCGATTGCGCTAGTCAAGCCCAAGTTGACCATCTGCTTTTCAAAATCTGAGTGCTGTCTATATCCATCTGATTTAGAATCGGAAATAATACCCCAAATTTTACCATTATCGAGGTTAGTTCCTAATTTCACAGTGTTTTTAATAAAACCAAAAGAACCGCCGAGTAGGTCGTATTCTAAAAATGGACCTGAATGAACAGGCACAGTAGAAATAGAAACAACGCCACCAGCAGCATTGCCCCAAATAGAAGAAGCATTAGAGCGTAGCACTTCAATATTAGAAGAAATTGATAAATCTAAATTATCGAAAGCAGTACGTCCATCCGGTTCTGTTTCAGGAACACCATCGAGCAAGAATTTAATTCCGCGAGAAGTACCTGAGTTAGATCTATCTCCGGCTCCACGAGCACCGAATCCACGAATAGTAATTCTAACATCACCGCCACCAGCTCTCGACTGAGCCAAAACACCGGGAACTTGCTTTAGAGCTTCGTCTATTCCTGCCCCGCGAGTATTTTGCAAAGCGTTGTAGTTGAGAACAGATACTGCCAATGGAATTTCCATTATTCTTTCCGGATAACGCATAGCTGAGACTACTACTTGATTTATTTTGTATTGTGTTGTATCTCGTTTTTCGGTTGCAAATGTTTCTGCATTGAAACATGAAAATACTACAGCCATGAATGCTGCAGATAATAAAAGTTTTTTCATTCTAAAATTAATCCTTTAAATAATAATACATATGCTACCCAATCTTAAAAATGATGAGTAATTGACTTGTTGCGTAATGATATTTAGAAGGATAATTTTGGAGGTGGATATGGGGTTTCGCCAAAATTTTCGATTATATTATAAATTTTGATAATTCTTTTTAATTCAGTTACTTTAGGAATAAGATTGTTTTGCTCTAATTTTGATAGAAAAGTATCATAGCTCAATAAATTCAATATCTTTTTCATGGATTGAGCAGTTGGAGAATCGCTGTTTAATGTGTTTGTAACAAGTTTTGATAAGTTTTCGAAAAGTTTTTCTTCTTTAGTGTCATTAATAGCCTTAAACAAAATAATGAAATCAGAAATTTGCTTTTCGACTATGATATCGTATAGTTTTCCCTTAAATCTAAATTCATGAGAATTAACTCTTCTAAAACTTGCATCTCTCGTATCAACTTCTAAAATATCGAGTTGTGATTGGGCTAATCCGGATTTGATTTTAGATTTGATTTCTTGTCTGATTTTTTTTTGAAATATAGTAAAAGTGATAGCTGTACCAATGGAATTAACCGAGAGTACAATTATAATAATCAATGACAATATTTTATACTTATCAAATTTCATCGATTAATAAACACTTATTCTCTGCGGAAAGTTACATCTTCGTTGTAGCTGATGATATACCATTCGTCTTTAATTTTGGTAGAAACAAAAGTAATTTCATTAATATAATCGAATTGAACTTTAAATTTATATTTAGTATCAGACAAAGTATCAGCTTTGACATTAGTAACAGGCAGATTGCCGATAATTCTTTTAATTCTGGAAATTTCGGGCAGCATCTCGTATCTTTGGAGAGCCAAGTATTTTTTCCCATCATTTTGAGCTAAAACAGAAGCAGCGGCTTGTTTATTGTTGCTATCCAATTCTGTTTTGAATAGATAGACCGCACCAAGCGCAGAATTTTGGCTGATATCCACGTTGTTGAGCCGAGGAGTTTTTGGGCTGCGAATCACAAACAATTCGCAACTTGTAAGTACAATAGCTAATACAAAAATATATGCTGCTTGTTTCATTTATTGATCTCGATAAATTCAATTATTAATTCAATCATTCTGTCCAAACTCGGGTTTGAATGATCGAAAGGATGGTTGGCTCCAAATCCGTGCCCGGCTTTTTCAATCAGTTCAAACTTCAGTTTACTTTTGTCTTTATAAGCATAAGCAATGCTGAATGCTTCATCTTTTCCAACAGTCATATCTTGCAGCCCATGAACAACAAGCAAAGGGCAGGTTAATTTTTCGACTGCTTTTTCGATAGTCCCATTTGGGAAATTTGATTCAATATCTTCCAAATACGAAACATCGAGTCTTAATCTTTGCTTAGTTTGGCTAAGAGCAAATTCGAATGCCGTTTTTTTGCGCCATAATTCTTTTTGCCTTTCTGAATATCTATCAGTTTTGGCAATACTAGCAATCGAAACAAGCCCTGATATATCATTGCGCTTTGCTGAAGAGAGTAGTGCAACTGCTGCTCCTCTCGAATGCCCAACAACAAAGATTTTGTTGTTCCATTTTTTTATTTGTTCAGACGAAAGCAAAGAATTATCATTTAATTTCTTGAGAATAAATTCGAAATCTTCGATTTCTCGCGTAATTGTATTGCTTGCAAATTTATCGATATCATAAACTAATTTTTCGTTATCTAAAATACCAGACAGAGAAAAACTAAAGCTGATAACGATTGCTCCGGATTTGGCAATCGACTCGGCTACAAAAGGGAAAAATCCCCAATGCCTATTTGCTTTAAATCCATGAAGCAGAAATACAATTGGCATTGAAGAATCTAAACTATCGGTATCGACAATTATTTCTCCTTCAATCTCATCATTATAGGTGTTTTTTATATTAAATTTATTTTTTTCTAACAAATCTGCACCAATATCCATATATCCAATTACAAAATTAAGAAATTAAATCATTCCTGAGCGTTTTCTAATAAACCATTCTAAAGAAAACAACAACACAGCCAATGCTAATATCCAAATCAAATTCCAGATAATAATTTCTGTCTTTTTGCTTACATTTTTTTCTTTAAAGCTGTTATGCTTTA
>CAZBNQ010000150.1:0-6965 GCA_964493035.1 uncultured Hyphomicrobiales bacterium
AAATTCTGCTTTACAGATAAATTCTTAATTTCCTTAATTGTAATTGGTTGAGGATCATCTTGAGCCATGCGATAAAAGATCTTACTATCTCCTCTTACAAAGATTGAAAGTAGAGAATTTTCATCAACAGGTACTGGTTTATTACTCTCAGGAGGAACAGACATTTCCATAACCTGAGGAGCTGCCATAGTTGTTGTAAACATAAAGAATGTCAACAACAAGAATGTAATATCAACGAGAGGAGTCATATCGAGCACAAAGCCTACGCGTTTTTTCTTTTTACGCTTGCTTGCGCTCCCTCTTTTGGTTCTTTCGACACCTAGGGAACCACCGCCACCGGCCATGTATTTCTCCTTTAATTATTTTTTTCTTTAGACACTTTGTTTATTTAAAAAGTTACATAATTAGGTTACTGTTTTTTGTCAGTAACATAATTAAACTCAGTTTTCCTATTTTTTCTTAAGATTTCCATAGCATCTTTTATCCATTGAAATCTAAGTCTTTTATCTGCGTCGATTGCAAATTTTGTATCATTTCTTGTAATTACTGTTGCACTTACAAGAGAATTAAGCATTTCCAAATTTTTTCCTAAATTTAGTTGATGCTTGCTTTGCCACTCTTCAGGAATATTTGGAACACTAGCCCAAACTTTCTGTCTATCAACTTCGTTAGTCAATTCATAGAAATAAGTAGTATCATTAGCATTTGTACTATCGACAGCAATTTTGATAACAGCCAAATCCTTTTCAGGAATATTAGCAGTATCGACTGGGGTCGAAGCAGGACGTTTAACTACGAATTTCTGTTCTGCTTCCGCTTGCGATTTAAATTTTGCTGTAAACATAAAGAATGTCAACAACAAGAATGTAATATCAACCAGCGGGGTCATATCAATAACAAAGCTTAATCTTTTCTTTTTGACTTTAGCCACAGAAAACTCCTTCTGTAAATTTTCTGGAACAAATTATTTTTTAATTCTTACAGTGAAAATTTGAGTGATGTTCAAGATTGATTCATCAATCATATAAACAAAGTTGTCAACTTTTGTTGTAAAGAAGTTATAAGAAACGATCGAAATGATAGCGCCAATCAAACCACCGGCTGTGTTATACAAAGCTTCGGAGATACCGATTGAAAGCTGAGTAGCAGATACAGTACCGCTTGCACCCAAAGCTTGGAATGAACGAATCATACCGATTGTTGTACCAAGAAGACCAATCATAGTTGAGATAGAAGCAACAGTAGATAGAATTACAAGGTTCTTTTCCAAAAGTGGTGTTTCGAGGTTCATTGATTCGTCGATTGCTCTTTGAACTTCAGCAATTTTCTTTTCAGGACCGAAATTAGGATCTTTTTCTACTTCTTTAAATCTTTGGATAGCTGAGCGAAGTACGTTTGCTACTGAGCCGCGTTGTTTGTCGCAATCATTAATAGCTGTATCTAAATCGCCAGCTTCAAGATTTTTGATGACCGAACGAATAAATGTTACTGGATTGCCTTTACCTTTTGCTTTGTTAATTGATAACAAACGTTCTGTTGCAAATGTGAATGCAAGAATAATCAATGTTAAGAGCAAACCTACAAGTGGTCCACCTGTATAAATCATACCAAGTGCATTTGTTGGTTCGTGTTTTGCTGCATCTGCGAAGTTGCCTTGAGCGCCTAATACTAAATAGAAGAAAACATACGCAATGATTAATGCAAGTCCGATTACTATTGCATTGAACATATTTTTCATAAAAAAACTCCAATAATTTTTATAAAAATTTTATTTATAGTGAATTTATTGCTTGGTCCAAGGTTTCGCTTATCGAAAACACCTGGATTAATTTTGTTATCACAAATAGATTTTCCAAATTTTTGTCTAAGTTGCAAAGTATTATTTTTCCTTCGCGTTTGACAAAATTTGCATGTGCCGAAATCAACACACCTAAAGCTGTCGAGTTCAGATATGTAGCTTTCTCCAAATTAATAATTAATTTGTTTTTCTTTTGTTCTGCTATTTCTAACAGTGTTGAGCGTAGCTTGTCGGTTTCATCGCCTCCGACGAATTGACCTTTCAAGTGTAATACCACTCCGCCTATCTGCTCTTCAATTTTAATTTGAGACATATACTCTCCCATAACAATTATTGCAAATTTGCACGTCCTCAAAATTAAATAAAAATTTGCAACTTATCTAATAAAAATATATTACCAATTTTCAACATTATTAATCTTTTTTGTTCCATTTCCTGTTTTGGAAATGAATATTTTGGGGTTCTTCCTCGTAAATGCTTTCCTTTTATTAAGATAGCATTATTGTTGTGCTTTGTGTGTTATACTTTTTCGGTTTTGTCCGATTAAGTATCTATATATAGATGAAAAATCTGGCAAAATAGTTACAAAATATTTTTCTTCGAACATATTTTTTATTTCTTCTGATTGACCTAAAGCATATTCTAAGAAAAATTTTCCATCTTCTTTTAGCATATTCGGAAAAATTTCTGAAAATTTTCTATAAAAAGTCAGTCCATCTTTTTCATCAGTTAATGCATTACCGGGCTCATATTTGAGCTCAGGCTCTAATACTTTATAATCCTCTTGTTTTATATATGGAGGATTTGAAACAATTATATCATATTTTCCATTAGGAATCTGGCTTATAATATCTAAGCAAACAAATTCTATATTATTAATATTATATTTTTTGGCATTGGATTTTGCTATTTCGATAGCTTTTGGATTAATATCGCAAGCAATAACTTTAGAATTTTTAAATTTATCGGCTAATAGAATAGCTATGCAACCAGAACCGGTACCAATATCAAGAATATCCAAAGCAGAATCATGTTTATAAGATTTAATAATCAATTCGGCTAATTCTTCAGTCTCAGGCCTTGGAATCAACACATTACAATCTACTCTAAGCTCATAATCATGAAAATGAGCTTTACCAATTATATATTGTAAAGGTTCGCGTTTAGCACGTCTTATGACATATTCGCGGGTTTTAGCTAATTCAATTTCGTTAAGAGGCTTATCGAAGGAAGTATAAAGATCAATTCTTTTGCATTGAAGCACATCGCATAGAAGTAATTCTATAGTCAATCTAGGCGAATCGACACCTTTTTGGGCAAAGAAATCATTAGCCCAATTAATAATATCCAATACAGTCCAAATTTTTTCCAAACTATTCCAATGGAAATATGAACAAAAATAATAATTCTAAAAAGAAGTGGAGCCAATCCCCCACTTCTTTTTAAATAGGTCTAAATATATAATAAAAATTCGATTTTAAAGGAAAAAAATCGAATTAATATTAAACAAATTTTGATAGAAGCGACAAAAGAGCCATTCTAATAAAGACACCATGAGTAACCTGTGTCTGAATCAAGCAATTCGGGTAGGAGCTAACTCTATAATCGAGTTCGACACCATAATTGACCGGACCCGGGTGCATAAGCACTAATTCAGGTTTACGGCTGAATTGATCAAAAGAGACGCCATAGAACTTAGAAAATTCTCTAATAGAAGGAAGCAAACCTGATTCCATTCTTTCTCTTTGCAAGCGCAAAACTAAAAGAACATCAGCCCATTCGACAGCAGCATCGATATTTTCAAGAATAGGAAGATCCCAAATATTTAAATGTCTTGGCAAAAGAGTACCGGGGCTGCAAAGAGCAACTTCGGCTCCCATAGTGCGAAGCAAAGTAATATTAGAGCGAGCCACTCTACTATGAAGGATATCGCCTGCGATACAAACTTTCAAGCCTTGAAGCTTACCAAAATGTTTATATAAAGTAAATGCATCAAGAAGAGCTTGAGTAGGATGCTCATGCTTGCCGTCGCCGGCATTAAGTATAACTCCATTAGTATTGTTTTGCAAGAAGAGCGGAACTCCGGAGTTTACATGTCGAACGACATACATTTGAACATTCATAGCTTCTATTGTGCGGAGAGTATCAATCAAAGATTCTCCTTTAGTCAAGCTGGAGCTCGAAGAAGCAAATGAAATAGAATCAGCGGAGAGCCTTTTTGCAGCAAGTTCAAAAGAGAGCTTTGTGCGTGTGGAAGGCTCGAAAAAAGCCAAGGCAACAGTGATACCTTTTAGGTCAGAAAATTTTTCGCCACGCTTGAAATTATCCATAAAGAATTGAGCTTTGTCGAAAATCAACTTGACATCCTGTGGTGTCAAATCATCGGCACCTAAAAGATACGGCTTCGAAAGTGTGTTGTCATTATTCATTTTCAATTATCAAGTTACGATAAAACATAAACACACAAAAATAAGAAAAAAGCCGTTCATAAAGAACGGCTTTTTTAAAAACTTATTAACAGTTTATTTTTTTGCTTTCTTTGCTGGAGCTTTTTTCTTAGCGCCTGTGTTTGAGATTGATTCTGCAAGAGCTTTGCCTGCTTTGAACTTAGGCACTTTCTTTGCTGGAATCTTGATTGTTTCGCCGGTTCTTGGATTTTTACCGGTGCGTGCTTTTCTTTCCATCACTGAAAATGTTCCGAAGCCTACTAATGTAATGCTTCCACCATTTGTTAACTCGCCGGAAATTGCGTCGATTGTAGCTTTAATAGCTTTTTCTGTGTCAACTTTGCTCATACCGGTTTCGCCGGCTACAGCATTGATTAAATCGGTTTTGTTCATAGCCATAATACAAACCCCTTCTGTAAAATTAAGTGAATAATGAAATTTACCTTTTATCTATTTATATCCGGTAAAATTTATTTCAATATAATGTTCCTAATATATAGGCTCAATAAGGCTTTCCCCGTATGTTATTGATGCACGGGTAAATATAGTAAGTTTTTTCATTTCAGCCAAAATAAATCTTTGAATTTTCCTAACTTTTTTTGCTTTTTCCCGTTTTTTAAGCAATATTTAATATTTCTTTAATATTATATTAAGATTTTCATCGATTTTCTCTGCTTTCTTTCTCGTGTTCTTACTTGTATCTTCTTTTCAAAGTTCGCTTCAATTGCTATTTTTCAGCAATCAATCCTTATGACGCTCTAATTTATAATATTATTTTAAGAAAAACAAAGGATTTATGCACTTTTTTATTGATTTTACGAAGTTTTTTTGCGGATTTATCTCTTTTTTGCTTTTAAGCTAGCTTTTTCTTTGTATTTTTTCTGTATTGATATATATATTCCACTAATGTCCACGCTGATAATATCGTTATTCCTAGCATTGTGAAATATATTATCGGTGAATATATTATATTATCTATTATTAATTTTAAATTTGGGTCTTCAAACATAAATTTCATAGTATGAAGTCCGATCAATACTGATATAAACAACATCTGTATAAATGTTTTGGTTTTTGCTGATTTTGATGTCACTATGCTTACATTCTTTCCCGAAGGCATTAATCTTAGAAATGTAGTTCCAAAATCTCTTAATACAATAACTGCAAGCATCCAAAATGGTATTATCTTCATTAATACAAAAGCTAGAAACGCTGCTGTTGTCAAAAATTTATCTGCCAATGGATCAAAAAATCCTCCCAGCTTGCTGGTGGCTTGCATTTTTCTTGCAAGCCATCCATCAAAATAATCTGTCAAAGCACCAATAGCAAACAATATTAGCGACCAGATAGCAGTTTCTTTATTATTACTTATAAATAAAACTAAAAATAAAGGTGCTATCACTATCCTAGACATGCTCAATATGTTTGGTATTGTTTTTTTCATTAACTTAGCTCTATTGCTGTATTATAAATTTTCAAAAATGATTCTGATTTTAAAGATGCGCCGCCTATTAGCCCACCATTTACATTTGCGATAGCTAATATTTCTTTTGCATTAGCATCATTCAAACTACCACCATACAAGATCTTGATATCTGCAGCATCATCTTTATATCTGGATTCTAAATATTCTCTAATCCACTTATGAGCTTCTGCCACTTGTTCATTCGTAGCAGAGACACCAGTTCCAATCGCCCAAACCGGCTCATAAGCAATCACGATATCTTTGATTTTGGATTGATCGGCTTTGCTCAAATCAATATCCAGTTGATTCTTTAAAATCTCAAATGTTTTGCCGGCATTTCTTTCTTCAAGAGTTTCGCCTATACACAAAATTGGCTTTAAATTATACTTTAAAATAGCTTCAAGCTTCTTTGAAATCAATTCATCAGATTCGTTGAAATAAGCCCTACGCTCGGAATGGCCAATAATAATAAATCCCAAGTTGAAAGCTTTAAGCATAGGGATTGATATTTCGCCGGTATATGCACCCTTTTCCTCAAAATAACAATTTTGAGCACCCAAATGAATAAAACTATCTTTTAGCAATTCAGATGCACTCGGTATATTGATAAAAGGAGGGCACACAAGCATCTCCACTTCTTGGCTTTTGAGCGCAGATGCCGATAAATCAGAAACCAGCTTTTGGGTTTCATCAGCATTTGTATTCATTTTCCAATTGCCGGCTATTAAATATTTACTCATCTTTTTACTCCACTTACCCTGAAAATTTTATAGTTTTCTAAAGCAGGATCCGATTCCAAACCATATCCTTCAATTGTCTCTTTTGGGGTAATTATCCTTACAAATTCTGTTGCATATATTTTTTGTGCGGCATTATCCCATTCGAGTACACTTGTTTCCAATCTTGTATTTGTGCTATCCGAAACCACAACAACTTTCCCATATGCAAACATGTTTCTTGTTTTATCATCAATTTTTGCACTATCGGCAGTGAGCACTGAAATGCGTTTACCAGATAATTTAGATAAAAATTGAACATTAAGACCATAATCAAGCCATGTTTCGAAACGATTTTGATATACTCGTGCACGTTTAGCATTTAATATAGCTTTTGTATAATTCGAATCAATAAAAGCAACTTCAATATCATAGCTGATTTGATCAGGCATATTTGCATGATTGAGCGAGTCTGCGGGCTTAGGCACTACACCTGATTTTTCCTCGCATCCTAATGAAATGAGCACTAAGCTCAATAA
>CAZBNQ010000151.1:0-6940 GCA_964493035.1 uncultured Hyphomicrobiales bacterium
AATCTCCAAAATATATAATTGCAGAAATTTTCCCATTGCAAGCTTGTTTTGAAATGTAATTAATTCTCAAGCACTCTGCTCTTCCGTGCAATTCAATTGTAAGTACATCACTTCGATTGTCATCACAATCTATGTCATAGCTCAATCCTTTTGCTGCCGATTGCAGAGAGCTTCCGCCTTCGAGCACTATCGAACCACATCCGGCTTGAGCTTCGCTCCAATATAGAATAAGCACTTTGGCTTTCATAGTCCGCTTTAAGTCTTCTACTCTTGGGTAAACGAGAGGAATCCAATCCGAAGAGAATGAATTCCCCATAATCCGATTATCAAAAACCTCAACTATCATTTTTTCCACCCTTTAAGACCAATAATTCCCAATATAGAAAGCCTACCGATGGGATGATATATATTCCGTTTCATCAAAAACACACCTTGATTGCCAGACTTTTCGACGTTAAAACCAATTGTAACAACCGCTCCCGCTCGGCTCGAAGCAATTATCCTTTCTATATGCCCTCTTCCGGAATTACCAAACTTCCATACAATTAAATCATTTTTCAAACCTATATATTTTGTTTTGATTCCTTTATTTCGAGCAGCCCAAAACATTGCAAGAGCAGATCCAGTCTTTTTTATCGGGATATTACTTAATTCTATGCCCAATTTTTCACAAGCTTTAATAAAACAATAATACTGACCGGCAGCACAATAAGCCGATCCCGGAGCCAGTCCTATAGCTCGATTATATTTATCAACAACTCCATCATTTTTATTAGTCTTCTCAATATTGCCTAATTCCATTTTTGCAATTTTCAATGACTCATCCAATAAATTTTGTGAGCAGTCCAATTCATATCTGGATTGGCTTTTTGCAATAAAATCGGCACTAACAGCAAGAAAGAAAATAACAATAAATCTTAGAATTGTGCTAAATATACTCCAAGTATTGTAAGTCCTATGCATATATGTACTCCTAAAAAAATAAATCCCAAAGCATTAGCGAAATACATTTTAGTAAAATCAAGATTAGTATAAACAAAAGCCGACAAGCCCGACAAAGCCAAAGACATACATTCGACTATTGTAATAATCAGCAAAGTGCGAAGTTCCGGCATGCCTGGCGATAATATCATAAATGCAAGAATTGCCGGTATTATCCATGCTGCATGTCTTAGCACTGTAATTATTCGACTACACATATAATTAACTCCTAAATTGTTGGAACTGATCTAATTTTTCTTCATTAAATTTTCTAATTTTCATATTTGATAGTATTGATTCATCATTTATCAAGCAAATGCAAGATCCACCTAGTCTAATCTTGCCACGAGCTATTATATCAAGCAATTCAATTGCTTCTGCCTTGCGGCGCAATCTTTCAATTGGTGGCAATATAGACTTCGAAAACATTTGATATAAATTGACTATCGATATATCTATACAAATTCTTGACACCATCAGATCATATCCAAACTCGAATGGAAGTTTATATTTACTATAAAGAAATGCATGAATCAGGCTCTCGGCTGCATTCACAGCCGATTCTACCTTTTCATTATCTACACTCGATCCATCTGGATTTGTAATTCTTATTAGTTCTGATTCTCCCATTTCCATTATAATATGTTCTATATCTGTGTATAACATATTACACCTCAAGGCACTAATAAAATCTTAATTATTGATGCACTTGTGCACGACTCTAAAGCCCTACCATTTACTTTAGCACCTACTCCTGCTGTTTTTGCCTTTCCATCAGTATCTGATGCAATATCATCACCAAGATTGACTGCACCGGATGTTTCTATAGGAATTGTCCCCAAAGTATATACACAAGAATTTTCACCACTGTATATTTGTTTATCCGATACACCAAAAGCCTTTGCATTAGCTGCGCATAGATGCCCGTCATATCCAATAAATCTAAATGCAGCTAAGTTTATATCTGCCTTAATTGTCAGGGCTTGGGCCGGTTGATATGCCTTATTCATATTTTCCTCCTATGGATTGATCGAAGCATTTTTGATTAAATAGCCTGCTTCATTGCATGTTATTTTCAAACAATAATTATCAGTATTTCTTATCACTTTAATTTTCCCGCCATTCTCGTTGTATGTATCTACTTCAGGCATATCGTTTTTCTGGAATGTATATGCAAAACTTGGATTATATTCGTTACGATTTGATTTTTCGGACTTATCTACATTAGCTAAAATCAAATCAGCTCCCCAAATATCGAGAAAATTATTTGAATCCTCTGAATAAATTGATCTACCAATAAATATATCATTTATTTCAAATAATTCAACTAATATCGAAGTATTTACTATCATGTGCCCAGTATACTTAATTTTATCTTTTACTGCATCATTATTTATTAAGGCTTTATATGCTCGATTGGATATCAACATCGTATTTGGATATACTCCAATTTTATGCCTGATTGCTTCTTTGGCGCTACCTATTATTTCGAATGGATTTGAAGACAATCCATCAAAAGCTTCGTCGGCAGTCAATATTCTCGACATTCCTGCAGCATAATTTCCCACATTCCGTGCTATTTCTGCTGCTTTCATTTCTTTGCCAAGATTAAGTATATCACACAATTCTTTAACTGCTCTGCTTTCAAATTTGAAGTAATCGTTTAATATTTCCTCTTCGAGGTAATCGATCGACATTTCCACATCTTGCTCTATTGTTGAGTAGTCTTCCAAACTAAATTCTGATGACGGTATACGATTAGACAAAGCACCTTTGCCACGAATTGTATCTCTCACTAGAAATGCCGACTTGCCAAATATTGGTATTTTTCCATTTTGCTTGCTTACGTTTACAACTGGAAATAAATTTTCTCCAATATATTTTGAATTTGAATATTCTTGTGCTATTGTTGTAAGCACAGGATCTAATGTTCTATTTTCGGGATTCATATGTGCTCCTTTATTTTTGAGCAATTCTTAATGCTTGCTCGTAACTAATATTTGAAATATTATTCTGAATTTGTTTTGCTTTGCGATGAAGCTCCAGCTTATCTTCTGATACATTTTTGCCATCGAACTCATTTTTGTCTGCGCTTTGATATTTGAGAGGATTAAGTAATTGTACAAATCTGATAGAATCGACAAATTTCTTAATATCATCTATCAATCCATTATTTCCTGATTCATTTTTATTTACTTTTAACAATAGATCTTGAAGAATTTCTCTCGAATTTTCATTAATTACCTTATTTGTCTTGCTTAAATTATTTATATATGCCCTAATTTCATTTTCTTTCTGGTAAAGTTTAATTTCTTCGAGTTCTTTGATAATTTCGTTGTTTGTATTCAAAAGCTCTTGGTATTCCTTTTCGCTGTAAAAGTTTGCCTCAAATTCTGAGTAGTTTTGATCATCTTCATTGTAGAAATCAGTATTAAGTCCCTTGACTGCCGGTTGAGCAGCTCCAAGGAATCCAACATGCCTTAGAGTATTGTCCGAATTAAGTGCAATTGAAACTTTTCTAAATCTTCCTTTACTCAAATCTTGCAAAAAATTGCAATCCATTTTAGTTAGTTTTGCAAGCAACTTATCACCTCTCATTGCAAGCTTTTCAACCCATCCCATTGCCGGATCATCAGTTTTTGGATGCCCAACTACTACCGGTGCCTGAAAAGCACGCTCTTGCGAGTTTGCGTTATATTTATCAGCAATATTGCACAAATCCTCTCGGCTATAAGTTTCTTGCTTACCTTTCGAATCAGTTTGCTTTCCTGTTTTGAATATTTCTATCCACATATTTACCTCATTATCATAAATGATTAATCACAAAGCAAATTTATTCTGATTCTAATATTCCCTCAAACAAACCATTTATAAAACATTTAGAAATATTTTTAAAATAAATTTTAAACAAAAACCTCTATAATTTAGGTTTAGCTAAACCATTAATTTCAAACAAAGGAGGATTATAATGAAAAAAGCTTTAATCTATTCACTTGCATTAGCAGGGATAGTGAGCATTGCAGATGCCCGAAGTTTCAGGGTAAACCAAATACCAAATGGAAGTAAAAATGGATGTATTACTTGTCACAATAGTTCGAGTGGTGGATCGCGCAACTCATTTGGCAAAGCAATTGAAAATAATTTTTTAAATGGCGACAATGTTGTTTGGGGCGCTCAATTAGCAGCTCGAGATGACGATGGCGATGGTTTTAGCAACGGCGAAGAACTTCAAGATCCAAATGGTACTTGGCAAATTGGACAAGCAAATCCGGGCGATGTGTCTAAAGTGACTAATCCCGGCAATGCCGGCAGCAAGCCTACTTATTATTTTGAAGAAAAACCAGAATATTATGGTATTAGCAATATTGAAGTCTTTCCTAATCCGGCTGTTTCTTTCCAAAGTTTAGCAGTGGATTTAGGCATTCCGGGCACTATTAATGCCGAAATTTATTCTATTAATGGCGCTTTAGTCAAAACTGTTGCTAATTCTTTATATCCTGCTGGCAAACATATTATTTCATGGAACTTAACTAATTCATTGTCAGCCGGAAATTATTATTTGAAAATTACTTTCAATGGTGGTATATTTACGTATCCATTGTCTGTTAAATAATTTTTTCGATTTTTATGCTCGAAAATGATAAGTATTCTAATGCAACCTTAGGTATTGTTTCTTTTTTGTTTTGGTTGTTTACTGCCGGTTCTGCAACATTAAGTTTGATGTTGCTTTTCGAAATTTTTGCCGAAACAAGCACTTTGACAAATTTATTTCTTGGTACTGTTCTAATGTTTTATTCTCCTAATGCCCTATTATTTTTCTGGAGAAGAAAGCTTAAACTCAAAAAAGATCAATACCTGAGGAAGCAAGAAGAATTGCTCGTGCTTAGAATTGCAGAGCAATCAGGTGGAATCCTTAATGCTGCAAACCTTTCAGTCAAAGCTGGTATCGATATTGAAAAATCTACCCAACTACTCGAAAAAATGGCTATTAATGGCATTGCACAAAGTCAAATCAACGACTTAGGCTTTGTTGAATTTAAATTTCCTGAGCTGATTAACTAAATCATTTATTAATTTCTTCTTATTTTTTTAGCTACACTGAAATCATAATGATATTAGTTCGTATTAATTATTAAAATTGTTTATCAATAATTATATGAAGACTAAAATGAAAAAAAGTATGATTGCAATAGCTTTTTTCGCCATAATATTACTAAGCTCCTGCAGCGAAGATTCGAACTCTCCTGCTAAAACTAATTTCCAAATCGTAAGCGGTATTTCTAATACTGAATTATCCAATAATTCGAAAATTGCCAGTATTTCTACTCTATTGCCTTCCTCCATCGACTCTATGCATATAAAAAGAGTTAGAGTATTAATTTCGCGCATTAAATTGAATATTGCTAACGACGATAAGAATGCCTTTATTGGTCCTCTTGTTTATGAAGTTACTGATAGCACAAAATCTATATCGCTCGGTCAAGTACTCGTGCCTAATGGCAATTTGAACAAAATCAAATATGAATTTCATAGATTTGAATCAAGTGTTTTAAATAATTACAAAAATAGCCCGGTTTTCAAGGATTTTGCTACAAATGATAGATATACTGTCATTATCGAAGGCACTACTTTTTCTAATAATACCAGCAAGCCATTTACTTACAATTCGGATGTTGTTGCTAATGCCACTATCGATTTGGCAAATAATTATCAAATTACTGATGACAGTTTCCTCAAATTCATGCTGGAATTCCAATCTGATTATGTATTTATTCAGGATGGTGTATTGGTAGATCCTAGTGATACTTCGATGAGAACAAAAATTGACAATAGAATTAAAAATGCTTTGAAAGCTATTAAAAAATAAGTAATTCAACATTTTGCTTTAAAATGCATAAAATTTCAATAAAAAAGGTTGTCGAATCAAATCCGACAACCTTATTTTTTTATAAATTGCAATAATTATTTTCCGGCAAAATGCTTCATAAACTGAGCTCTTTCATAAGCTGCAGGATTTGATGTTTTTGCTTGGCTCAATTTGCCACGGAAATCGCTTATTGATTCGTATCCATGTTCTTCCATATACTCTTTGATTTCTTCGAGCATAGTACCCACAACACTTGGTCCGTGCTTATATAAAGCTGAAGCAAATTGAACTGCATTAGCACCTGCCAGCAATTGCTTAACTACTCCCTTGCCATCATGAACACCGGTTGAAGATGCTAAATCGCAGCTTACTCTATCTGCCATAATGCCAATCCAACGCAATGAAATTGAAATATCTGATGGTGAACTGTAGATGCTTGATGGAATTACTCTGTTGTTTTCAATGTCTATATCCGGACTGAAAAATCTGTTGAATAGCACTAAACCGTCAATTCCACTTTCCGATAATTTCTTGATCATTTGTCCTAAATTGGAGAAATAATAGCTGATTTTCAAAGATACCGGGATAGTAACTTCACTTTTTACAGCTTTAATTACATCAAAATATACCTTTTCAAATTCTTCAGAACTACGAGTAAAGTCTGAAGGAAGAATAAACATATTCAATTCAATAGCATCAGCACCTGCGTTTTGCATTCTTTTAGCAAAGCCGGTCCATTCTACTGCCGATACACAATTGACGCTAGCGATAATTGGAATAGAAACATTTTTCTTTGCTTCTCTAATCAATTCAAGATAGTTTGTTACTGTATCTTCCATATCATCGATTGCAAAATAATCGAATATTTCTGGATATACTGTAGATGGACGGTTCATTTCAGCTAATGAATAATTCATTTCTGCAATAATTTCTTCTTCGAATAAAGATTTAAGAACAACTGCTGCTGCTCCGTTTTTTTCTAATTCAACAATATCTTTTACTGAATTTGTAAGTCCACAGCTACCTGCAATTATTGGATTCTTTAATTCAAGACCAAGATACTTTACTTTTAAGTCGATCATAACTACTCCG
>CAZBNQ010000152.1:0-6872 GCA_964493035.1 uncultured Hyphomicrobiales bacterium
TCAGTTTTGGCTCTTGTGCCGGCATTGAAAGCAGTTTGGGCAATCAAGGTGCGGTTTTGATTGAAAACTATAATTTCGTTTATAGCACTAAGTTGTTGCTTTTGTCTGATAATATCATAATAAATTGAAACAGCTTGAAAAACTGTGTTCAACACTTTGTTCTTATAATTCAGCTCGCCGATAGCTTCCAATTCATTAAGTTTATTTTTGCTAATAAACATTTTGCCTCCATCGAAAAGAGTCCAATTTAAATTGACAGAAGCCGCAATAGAATTGCTTGCCATATTTGGATACTTTGTGTCTGGAGGTTCAGGATGAGTTTGCAATATATTAGAATTATCTAAAGCAGCCGATGCTTTAAATGATAGTGTTGGAAGCATTCCGGCATTACCAGCAGAATTATTCAGTCGAGCAATATCAGCTTCGTTGCGTGCTATAGAAATGTCATAATTGTTTTTCAGAATTATGTTTATCATTTCATCTAAAGTCAATACTTTTTGGGCAGATGCCACTGTCAAACTGAGAAAGAATATGACTAAAATTTTTATTTTCATGATATTACTCAATATTAAAAAGTTCTGTTATTTTTAGACATTGTAATATAAGTTACAGGAATAACAAATAAAGTAAGCAACAATGAGAAAAGCAAGCCGCCAACAACGACAATACCAAGAGGAATTCTGCTTTGAGCACTAGCACCAAGAGCCAAAGCAATTGGTAATGCTCCGAACATAGTAGCAAGCGAAGTCATCATAATTGGTCGAAAACGCGCCACTGCGGCTTCGGCTGCAGCTTGAGTTTTATTCAGTCCTGATTTGCGCTTTTGATTGGCAAATTCTACAATCAGAATACCGTTTTTTGTTACAATTCCTATAAGCAATAGCATACCAATTTCAGAAAATATATTCATAGTATGACCGAATAGCCATAAGGAAAGCATAGCTCCGGCAATAGCCATAGGAACAGTAAGCATTATAATAAATGGATCGCGAAAACTTTCGAATTGAGCAGCTAAAACAAGATAAATAAGCAACAAAGCTAAAATCAAAGCAAATGAAATATTTGAACTACTTTCTGCAAAGTCTCTCGAAAGACCTGATAATGCAGTGACAAATGAATTGTCGAGCACATTTGAAGCGATTTTATTCATTTCGTCGATACCTTCGCCAAGACTCTTGCCATCAGCTAAGTTGGCTGAGACTGTTGCTGATTTGTATCTATTGAAATGGTAGAGTATAGGTGGATTGCTTGTTTCATATATATTAATCAAATTGTCGAGCTGAATCATATTACCTGTATTAGACCTAACATAGAGTGCAGCAATATTAGCAGGAATATTTCTATTTTCTCTATTTACCTGACCAATAACGTAGTATTGCTTATTGTTTCTCAAAAAATAGCCATAACGGCTGCCACTATAAGCAAGTGCTAAAGTGCTCGAAATGTCTCTTTCGTTTACTCCTAATGTGTTAGCTTTTAATCTATCGACAGTGATGTTTAGTTCAGGTTTGTTGAATTTGAGATCAACATCGACATTACTGAAAACAGGGCTGCTTTGAGCCATTTCCAAAAATTTTGGTAATGATTTTCTGAATTTTTCAAAATCTAGATTTTGAATTACAAATTGAACGGGCAAGCCTCTTGAATTTCCAGTAGAAATAGTTGGTTCTTGGCTAGCAATAACTCTTGCATAAGGAACATTCTTATACATCGCAGTCAGCTTTGAAAATATTTTTTGCTGGCTCACTTTTCTTTCTTTAGGATCTGATAGGAAGCTGATAACAAATCCTGTATTAACACCAGAATTGGAGAAACCACCGCCGTAACGAGCTAATACATAATTGGCTTCTGGTATGGAATCCATACTCAATTGGGCAATATTATCAATAATATTTTGTGTTACGGCAAATTCAGTGCCTTCTGGTGCAGTAACTGATGTTCTTAAAAAACTTTGATCCTGCAGTGGAGCTAATTCTGATTTTAATAATTTGCCAAATAGGAAAATCATTGCAAAGCAAAGAGCTACTATAGAATATGAAATCCATTTATGAGAGATAAAGTAGTTCAAGAATCTACGATATGTATTTTCAATATAAACGAAGAATGACTCAGTAGATAAATAGAATTTGGAATGGTGAGTCGAAGATCCGCCAAGTTTTACATTCAATACAGGAGTCAAAGTAAGCGAAACAATTGCAGATATAAGCACTGAAGATGCAACCACAATCCCAAACTCGCGGAATAATCTTCCGGTGAATCCTTCAAGGAAAATAACCGGTATAAAAACAATAGCAAGAGTAAGTGAAGTAGAAATTACAGCAAAAAATATCTCACGAGTTCCTTCAAAAGCAGCTTGCCATTTGTCCATTCCCTGCTCAATTCTTTTAAATATATTTTCTGTTACTACTATACCGTCATCCACAACTAATCCGGTAGCGAGAACAATACCGAGCAGAGTCAATACATTTATTGAAAATCCAAAAATATACATTATGAAAAAAGTACCAATCAGCGATACAGGAATATCAATCAAAGGTCTTAGGGCAATAATCCAATTTCTAAAAAAGAGGAAGATAATAATAACTACTAATATTATAGCAATTATTAATGTTTCGACCACATCATTGACTGATTGCCTAACGAAAATAGATTTGTCGCGTGCAATGATAAGCTCCATGCCATCAGGAGTAATTTGTCTGATTTGTTCGAGTCTTTTATAAAATTCATCAGCAATTTCGATAGTATTAGCACCGGGCAGAGGAATTAAAGCAAGCATAACGCCGGTATAGCCATTAATTTTTGCACCTGATTCTTCGTTTTGCTGACCTAATATGGCTTCGCCTATATCTTTAAGTCTTACAATTTGATTTTCAGTTTGTTTTACAATCAGATTATTAAAATCTTCTTCGCTAGTCAACCTGCCATAGGTCTTAACGATAAGCTCGGTGGAATTACCTCTAATCTTGCCGCCAGGCATTTCGACATTTTCTTTTGCAAGAGCAGCGGAAACATCTACTGCAGTAAGTTTGTAAGCAACCATTTTAGTAGGGTCGAGCCAAAGGCGCATAGCAGGGCGCTGCTGACCATAAATAGCAACCGAGCTGATACCCGGAATAGTCTGAAGTTTTTCTACTAAAACGTTTTCAGCATATTCGCTTAGCTCAATACCACTCATTTTTGTACTTTGCCCAGCGAGCATAATAATAGGATCGCTATTAGCATCAGCTTTAGTAACAGTGGGCGGAGCATCGATATCTTGGGGCAAATTTCTCATAGCTTGAGATACTTTGTCTCTAACGTCGTTAGCTGCTTTTTCGAG
Organism: uncultured Hyphomicrobiales bacterium; assembly: GCA_964493035.1. Lineage (GTDB taxonomy): Bacteria > Bacteroidota > Ignavibacteria > Kapaibacteriales > UBA2268 > JAUQWR01. The sequence goes on from CAZBNQ010000152.1 coordinate 3,320, forward strand.
GTCTGAATTAAGGTCGAATTCTACAGTAATCGAAGCAGAGCCAATAGCGGATTGAGAAGAAATCGATTTGACTCCTTCAATACCATTAATAGCTTTTTCGAGTGGTTCAGTGATTTGAGACTCAATGATCTCCGAATTTGCACCTGTATAGGACGCTTGCACAGTAATAATAGGTGGATCAATTGCCGGATAGAGTCTGACAGATAGAAAATTATAACCGACAAATCCAAGAAGTACGATTACTAAACTCAGTACAATAGCCGCAACAGGGCGCTTCAATGCTAAATCTGATACTAACATATATGTTTTATTTTACACTCGAATATTGCAATTTTGAATTATTCTTTAGAAATAGTATGCCGCTTGTAATAACAGTATCTCCGGTATTGAGACCGCTAATGATTTCAATTTTAGAACTTTGCCTAACGCCTGTAGTAACGTCAATGATTTTTGCTTTTCCATCGCGAGCAACAATTACGCTTTTTTTGCCTTCTTTAGGAATGATAGCTTCGGATGGAATCATCAATGCATTTTGATTTTCGCCCAAATGTACTTTGACTGTAGCATAAGCTCCTGGAATCAATTCCTTTGAATTGGAATTTACTATGGCTCGCGCTTTTAAATTGCGCGTAGCATCGTCTATGCCTTGCTCTGTTGCAATTATTGTGGCATCATATTCTTTATTGTTATTATACATTGTGAATTTAACTTTAAGACCTTGATTGATATAAGCACCATATTTCTCTGGCACAAAAAAGTCAAGCTTGAGTTTATTTTCGGTTCTAATTGTTGCTAATAGAGTGGATGGAGTAACAATAGCACCCTCGCTAATGTTTCTCAAGCCAATTACACCATCGAAAGGCGCCCAAACTTCAGTCTTTCTAATATTAGCTTTTAGCACTTCTATATCCGCTTTAATTGAGTTAACTTGGAGCAGAGTTTGCTCGTAGTCGTTTTTGCTAATACCATTCACTTTAAGCAATTCAGCTTGGCGCTTGTTGATCTGCTCGTTTAAGGCTAATTGTGATTGAAGTTTTTTTAGATTTGCTTGCAAATCTTCGTCATTGAGCTTAACCAAAAGAGTACCTTTTTTGACAAACTTACCTTCGGGAAGATTAACTTTAACAACCCGTCCGGAAACTTCATTTTTTAATTCAACTTCTTCGAATGCTACTAAAGAGCCATAGACTGAAATTTCATTGATCAAAAGTTCAGGTTTGACTATGTAAGCATCTACTTTTTGTTGAACTTTATTTTTGGGATTGGCTTTTGCATCTTTTTTTTCAGATTTATTAAAAAATAGAGCAGCAGCTATTACAATTATTAGGATAGTAATAATCCCGGCGAAAATTGTTTTCTTGTTTTTCATATAAGTTCTTTACAATATAAGCCCATAAACGTTATGCATCAGTAAAGAACAAAAATAAATAAAAAAATATTAATAATTCAATAAAAGTTTAAGCAAAACTAAGATTTTAGGTAAAATTCATAGGAAAAGACTAGAAAAGAATGTAGATGCATAAAAAAATAAAAACGGCTTTAATGAAGATAAAATATAATCATTAAAGCCGAGTAAAAAAGAAGATTATAAGAAATTATTCTTTAATTTGATTGAGTAATTCTTTAATCCCGCCGAGAGAGCTAAGTACGCCTGTCGATTCATAAGGCATAAATACAATTTTTTGAGCATTTGCAGAAATATCCTTCAAAGACTCAAGATATTTCAATGCAATCAAGTAAGAGGATGGATCGCCTGTTTTCAGATTCAAAGAAGCAGCAACCATCTTGATAGCTTCAGATTCAGCTTCGGCAACTCGCAAACGAGCTTCGGCTTGGCCTTCGGCAGCTAAGATAGCAGATTGCTTTTGACCTTCAGCCGAGACGATAGAAGATTGTTTTTGACCTTCTGCACGAAGAATAGCAGATTGTTTTTCACCTTCGGCTTGAAGGATAGAAGCGCGTCTGTTACGTTCTGCAGTCATTTGTTTTTCCATAGTAATTCTGATATCTTCAGGTGGAATAACGTTTCTGAGCTCAACTCTAAGCACTTTAACGCCCCATTTGTCTGTTGCTTGGTCGAGAGTGCCGCGGAGTTTCATATTAATAGTTTCGCGACCAGAAAGAGTATGGTCTAAGTCTAATTCGCCAATAACAGCACGCAAAGCAGAAACAGCAAGCTGTTCGATACCGGCGCGTGTGTTATAAATTTCATAAATTGCTTTAATAGGGTCAGTTATCTGCCAATAAACAACGCAATCTACTCCCATACCAACGTTGTCGCGAGTGATTACTTGTTGTGGCGGAATATCGATTAATTGTTCGCGTAAATCGATCGTTGCTCTAACTTTATCAATAAAAGGTATGATAATGTTTAAGCCTGAAGTAGCGGTCTTGTGGTATTTACCAAGTCGTTCGATAATTTTAACAGTTGCTTGGCTAACCATTTTAATTGAGCTAAAAGCAACAATAATGGTAAACAGGACAATTGCTCCAAGTAAACCTAATTCCATAAAGTCCTCCTAATGTTTTATTGAACTATCAGCTTATTGCCGTCAGTTCTTAAAATTGATACTTTTGTGCTTGAATTGATAATATTTCCATCGGCAGAGCGAGCAGGCCAATCCTGACCATCTATCAAGATTCTACCTTTAGAAATTGAATTGTCGATATCTTCGGTGACGATAGCTACTTTACCAATTAATACATCCATATTGGTTTTAATTGAATTGCCGGGAGATTCCTTTAGGAAATACTTTTTGAAAATAGTACGGGAGGCAGCAACAAATGCCAATGAAACTACAGAAAACGCCACAACTTGAATTATCATGTTGTGCACACCGAGAAGTTCTAAAATCATTGCAGCCAATGCACCTACACCAAACCAAAGGATTACAAATCCGGGTACGATTATTTCCAATGCAAATAGTATTAATGCCAAAATAAGCCAGTAATAATAAGCCATAAAAGTTTGCTCCAAAATTGAACAAATCGATTAATTGTTATATAGATTAATTAATGCAACATAACAATTTACTTAAGCAATAATACGAAAAAAAAATTAAAAAGTTAGAATATTTCACAAAAAGTATTACTTTTTGATTTGCTCAATGAATTCTCCAAGCTTTTTGTCTGCAGTTACCATGTGGATATTAAGCCATTTTTTGAGAAATTGCATTAGTGGTGCTGTTGCTATTAGATGCCCGTCTAAAAAATTTGCGTGAAGGTCTTTGATTTGATTTGCTAAGTCGTTGTGCTCTTTCTTATGGTTTTCGTAATCGGTGTAGCTTAACTGCTTCATAACTTTTTCTTCGTATAGAAAATGGAATATAGCATAATCTTTAAGTTCTGTAAATATTTTTGCTATTTCTTCGGGATCTTTGCCTTCTGCCATCGAGTTGAATATCTCGTTGATCAATACTGCCAACTTTTTATGCTGAGAGTCTAATTCTGCATCATTAGTCGAAAAAGCTTCGCTCCAATTTATAAAACTCATCGTTACACCTACCTAAAGTCCATAATTTATGATATCTGTCAAAATATTAATTATTTAATT
>CAZBNQ010000153.1:0-6868 GCA_964493035.1 uncultured Hyphomicrobiales bacterium
GGGGCAGAAAACGTCCCGCCATAAGTATCAAATGACAATTTTGCACTAAAATCAAAATTATTATAGAATTTCCTACTGAACACAAAGCCAAAATAACCGCCTGCACCATTAGCTTCAGAGAATTTACCATCAGATGCAAAATCACCTATTTTACCGAATGATGCATCATGAAATCCGAACGAATACTTGCCAAATGCACCAAACCAATATCCGGGGTCAGACTCACAGCTTATATTATCGCCTTTATTCAAGACAAATGTATATTTTCCGGTTTTTCCATCCATAACATAGCAAAGAGTATATACTGAACTATTCAATGCCATATCGCTAACTTTGAAAACCAGCTTTCCACCACCTACAGTCTTGCTTTTGCCTAAATCAATTTTTAATTGAGTAATGCCTTCGGTATAAGCAGGTACATTAAATTCTATATTGCTAGCTTCCAGACTCAAAAAATCCTTAATACCGGTATCATCAATTCCATCATCACGAATAATTAGCATTGCTTTATCGTTTTCGAATGCTAATTCTGCTATAGGATTGATAGTATCTTTGGCAGGTTCGTAGTCCATAAAAGACTGGCCACCCATTGTACCATAAGCATCGAAAGCATCTGATCCATATCCAAAACCATAGGAATACAAGCCAAAAGGCATATCAGCTTCCATCACATGAGTGCCAAAAGGAACATTGATAAATGCAATTGAATATCGACTGATGCCAAGCGGCACAAACTGAGCAGAATCGACTTTTTTGCCATCCAACTTCAGAGTTGGAATAGATTTAGTCGGAGCTACCACATTCACGATATGCTCCCACTCGCCATTGACAGGTGTAGCAAATCTGTATTTTTTTATGAACTGCTGAGTTGGACTGATTAAGAGCATCATCGGATCGCCAATCAAGTCGCCATTTTTGTAGCCTTGAGAATACTGCGCAGTAAGCACTGGCATATTTGCAGTTATTTGAATATTTTTATTTGACTTTGATTCATAAAACTCACCCGGCTCTAATACTTTCACTAATTGATTATCTTCGAATACTTTTGTTTTGGGATAATGAGCCAAAATTCTATAAGTATAGAAAGATCTTGTTTTTAGTTTGCCAAGGTAAAAATGCTTACCCCAAGACTGAACCGGAGGTATTTGCTCTACCAAGTGGTTGCATGCCATTATCGGTGGCGATACAGGCACATAAGCACATTGATGCCCACTAAATACAGCAATTTTTTTGTTTGATTTTATATGCGTACCGGTCAGATCACATTTCAATCTCGAAACCACTTTGGGCTTGCCTGCAAATTGATATATATCACCTTTATTGAGTGTAACAATAAAAGGCTGTCCGGCCGGCTTGTCTGATAATGTTTCGACTGTCGGGGTTATTATTACTTCGGTATTATTTTCGGTAGCAACAATAGCACATTGCGATAAAAATTCATCAGTAATAGAATAAGACATAATACGGTATTCAGTGCCGATTACTTCCACCGGCAGCCCTAAATATGTGTCTGTAGTTTGATAGCGTCTGTTCAATCCATATACAGAAATTGGATTATCTGAACTAATATGCACAGCTTGCTGAATCTCTTTCACTTCGTAGCTGCGCACCTGAGCCAATTCATCGATAACAATATTTTTAACAGTTTTGCCTGCTACGAAATACTCTTTAGTAAACCCAATACTTTTTATTTCAATTTTAACTTTTGCATCTTTATCGCCGGTTATAAACAACTCTAAGTAAAGTTTTGTCTGATCGGAACTTCTCTCAGGCTCTTTATAATTCTTCATAAAACAGAGCCAAAACTCTGTGCCTTCAGAATTTTTAGTAAGCTTCGGATCGATTATACTATCATTTTGAGCATTCATATTTATTACAAATGACATAATCAAAGCAATAAATATCAATCCTTTTTTGTAATATGTTTTAATTGTTTTTTTTAGCATATTAAATCACTAACTACTTTACATAGACAATATTAATTTTATAAACCGAACTATTAGCTTCCATCATTAAAAGATAAACGCCTGTCGAAAAATTCCATGAATTAGGTTTCAAGACAAGTTTATAAGCACCTTTTTTGAAAGTATAATTTTTATCGTTAATAGGATTATTCTTATTATCAAAAACTTCGAAGTTGATCATACAGCAAGTTTCCGGATATGCTTCTACCTCTGCGCCTGCCGAATTATAAATTTTAAATTTCACTTTTGAATCAGTTTTTATATTAAACTCGACAGTAATTTTTTCTCTGCTCGGATTTGGATAAGCAATGCCAAAGCCTTCAGGATAAATTTGATTTACAATTGGTCCGATTATTTTGACATTTCCCTGCTTATAATCTATATTAGAAGGTTCATTATTATCGACTTTAAACAAAACAGGAGTGATTGTAGCAATAGAATCGGAGCTAACAAGAGCTTCAGCTTCTATATAAAATAAAACACCGTTATATGGCGATTTTATATTGTTTGAATTTATTGAAAGATCTATAGAATCAAGACTATGAATATTACTCGAAAAGCTTGGATGATCTTCAGTAAAACCCAAGTCAGAACCGCCAATAATTCTTTTCACATCCAATTGAAGACTATTATAATTTAAAATCAAGGAATAACTCGAGCCAATCTGGTCGATATTTCCATAAACCGGAATTTTAATTAATTGTCCGGCTTTGACTGAAGTATCTTTAATTTCAACACTTGCTGCAAAAAGTAAATTCAAATTAAGAACACACAACAAACAAATGAACAGCAAGTATTTCAGCATATTTTTCATATAAATTCCGGCGATTAAACATGTATCGCAAAATAATAAAATATTCGCATTTATGCTATATATTTTAATTGATTAATAAAAAAGTGGCATATCAAGTTTTCTGCTTTTTCTTTTTTGCAGCAGGAAATAAAATATTGTTTAAAATCAACCTATATCCGGGCGAAGTCTTAAACAAACTGAGGTCTGTTGGTGGATCGCCCACAGCATGACGATAATCTTCAGGATCATGACCACCATACCAGCAGAAAAATCCTCTTCCAATATTTCCATAAATATACTTAATTTCGTCTGTACCTTGACGTTCTGCTAATACTGTTACATTTTTTTTCACAACATTTTTATGAAATGCAGTGGTTTGCCCCAAAAATCCATGTATAACATTGACATGGCATTGAGTAAGCATTGTCGGTACCGGATCATACTTTGCAGAAAAATCGAACAAAGTGAAATAGTCAGCATCCGGATTATTTAAAGAAGTAGGTCCAACATCTATATTAGAAAACTCATATTCATAAGGATCTAAAGTAAGCTTGAAATTTTCGAAAGCAAGAGTTTGAGAATAATCAAGTTTAGAATTTGCATCATGATCGAAACCATCGCCATCAAACATAGATTCGCAAATATCAATTCCGAGAGTTGATAGAGATATATCATAAGTATCAGTAGCAGAGCACATAGCAAACAAAAATCCACCATTCGAAAGATATTCGCGGATTTTGACAGCTACTTCTTTTTTCATTTCGGATACTTTTTTGTATCCAAGCTTTCGAGCTAAGCCTTCGTTCAGGTTTACTTGTTGAATATACCAAGGCTGATTGAAATAATTAGCATAGAACTTACCATATTGCCCAGTAAAATCTTCATGATGAAGATGAAGCCAATCATATTCATTCAACTTCCCATTAAGCACTTCTTCATCCCAAATAATATCATGCTTTACTTCTGCATAATCAAGGACCAATCTCACAGCATCATCCCATGGTTGAAGCCCTGGCTGGACATAAACAGCAATTTTAGGAGCTTTTTCCAGCCTCACAACGTCCATATTGACACCTTCGGCTTGCACCTGATTATATATTTCAGCAGCGCTCGCACCATCGATAGACTCAAAGAACACACCTCTGATTCTGCATTCAGACGCTACTTTGTCTGAATAATCCATCATAAAAGAACCGCCTCTATAATTGAGAAGCCAATCAGATTGAATCTGCTCAGTAAGAGCCCAGTAGATAATACCATAAGCTTTGAGGTGGTCAGTTTGAGCCAAATCCATTGGAATCATAAGCTTCTGAGCACTAAGACTACTTAGAGCAAAAACAAAAACACAAATCAAGCTATATATTTTTTTCATTTTCAATTCCATACAATATTAACTTTGTATTAATCGAATTAACAAGCAAAGTATTGAAATGTTTCAATAATAAAAAAGCAAAATAGAGAATAAAAAAGGGACACTTAAAAGTGCCCCTCAAACTATATTCAGATAAATTTAAGCACTTTTAGTCTCAACTTTCGATTCTGCAGGTTTTGCAGCGGGCTTCTCAACGTTGGTTTTAGTTGCAGCAGATGAGTTTCTATTGGTATAGTCAGTCAGATAAAAACCTTTACCATTAAATACCAAACCAATATTTTTGCTGATAATTCTGTGCACTTTGCCTTGTCCTTTACAATCTCTATCGCAAACAGATTCAGGGCATTGGGTAAGAGGAGACTCGGATATTTTTTGCAAAACCTCGAATACTTTGCCGCAATCTTCGCATTTATACTCGTATGTAGGCATTTTTCCTTCCTAATTAAAATGAAACAAACCCAACTTTCTTATAAACTTTTCTAAGAGTGTGATTTGCAGTTTTTCTTGCCTTATCGGCACCATAATTCAAAATTTCAGTTAATTTATTTTTATCATTTCTAATTGATTCATATCTTTCTCTAATAGGAGCTAAAAACTCAGCAACAGCATCAGCTACCGCAGGCTTGAAATCGCCATAACCTCTTCCATCAAATTCCGATTCAATTTCTGCAAAAGTTTTGCCTGTAGCAATACTATACAAAGTCATTAAATTTGCAATACCCGGCTTGTTGGCTTCGTCAAATTTCACTTCAGAGCCGGAATCAGTAACTGCGCGTTTAATTTTATTTTTAACTACATCAGCAGTTTCGTTCAAATATATAATCGATTTTTCATTATCATCTGATTTTGACATCTTCTTTGTAGGATCTTGCAGACTCATTATTCGAGCACCAACTTTCGGGATATATGGTTCCGGAATTTTGAATGTTTCCGAATAATGGAAGTTAAATCTTTGAGCCAAATTTCTTGTTAGTTCCAAATGTTGCTTTTGATCTTCGCCTACCGGCACCATATCTGCTTGATATAAAAGAATATCGGCAGCCATCAACACAGGATAAGCAAAAAGACCGACATTTACGTTTTCGGCATGCTTTTGAGATTTATCTTTGAATTGAGTCATTTTCGAACATTCGCCATATCCGGTAAATGTATTCAAAACCCAAGCAAGTTCGGCATGAGCAGGCACATGCGATTGAATAAACAAGGTAGATTTTTCCGGATCGATTCCACATGCTAAAAACATAGCGGCAGTATCGAGTGTGCGTTTGCGCAAATCTGCTGCTTCCTGGCGAACAGTTATCGCATGCATATCTGCAATCATAAAGAAACATCTATGAGTATCCTGCATTTTCACCCAATTATTCAAAGCTCCGGTCAAGTGTCCGATAGTTAAAATTCCCGAAGGCGTTATTCCACTAAGTATTACCGGTTTGTTTTGATCTTCCATATTTCTACCCAAATATTTCCTTAAATCCTTGTTTTAAAAAAACGTAAATTAAAACGATTTCAAAATTACCAAATTTTATCAAAATATCGACATTTTTTTAATGATTTATTTCATAGCACTCTAATATGATTGCTATTTAGATTTTCAAATATATTTTCTATTGAACTTTTATTCTGAATTTTAATTTCTATTCGAAATACTCTTTTGATCAGTTTGCCGTCACTGCTTTATACATTTTAAAAATTTAAATTATTATTAAAAAATTTAAATTATTTTAAAATTTTAAAAAAAGTCGTAATTTTAAAGTTCATTTATTTGAGAAAAAAATGGAAAAGATAAATATTGATAAAAGCATTCCTTGTCTGAACAAAGGATTTGTAAGATTAGTCGATTACATGGGAGACGATGCCGCAATAGTCCAGGCAGCACGTGTTTCCTATGGAAAAGGCACCAAGTCTGTCAATGAAGACAGAGGTTTAATCAGATATTTAATGCGCCACAAGCATACATCGCCATTCGAGATGGTGGAGTTTAAATTTCATGTAAAGCTCCCAATTTTCGTAGCGCGCCAGTGGATTCGCCACCGCACTGCAAATGTCAATGAGCTTAGCGGCAGATATTCAGAGATGACTGATGAATTCTATTTGCCTGAATTAGTTCAGATTCGCCCTCAAAGCAAAGACAACAAACAAGGACGAGCCGACGAGCCTGTCGAATTGGACAAAGCTAATGAAATTTTATCTAAAATGACATTAAGCCAAACTAATGCTTATGGAGAATATCAAGAGTATTTAGGCGATAATATTGCCAGAGAATTATCAAGAATCAATCTACCACTATCTACCTTCACAGAATGGTATTGGAAGATTGACCTGCATAATCTTTTCCATTTCCTTAGACTGAGATTAGACAGACATGCTCAATATGAAATCAGGGTTTATGGCGAAGCTATTGCAGAACTAATTAAAGATATTGTTCCATTGGCATATTCAGCATTCGAAGATTATATACTCAATGGCAATAATTTTTCAGGCAGCGAAATTGAGCTCTTAAAATCATTAATCAACAAAGATGAAATAGAAAATATTTTATCTACGGCAACACTAAGCAAACGCGAACTCGAAGAGTTCAAATTAAAATTAGACTTATAATCAATTTAAAAATAAAAATTAAAATCGTCTTATTACCCTCGAGGGTCGACCGACGCAGGCGGGCGGGGTGGATATTCTTCTGTTTTGGGTATTTTAAGAATCCACCCCGTCAAGCTTCGCTTGACACCCCTCAATGAGGGG
>CAZBNQ010000154.1:0-6839 GCA_964493035.1 uncultured Hyphomicrobiales bacterium
CGGTCAAACAATTTCTACCGGAATTCAACAAATATTTCAAAAGTTTATTGCAGACTGATGTCGCACTGCTCAATCTGATTATCAAGTACATGACTCAAAAGACAGGAAAGCAGGTTCGACCTCTTATTGTGCTTTTATCTGCCGAAGCTTGTGGCGGAATTAACCAAAGAGCTTTTGTTGCTGCGGCTATGGTTGAATTATTGCATACTGCTACTTTGATCCACGACGACGTTGTCGATGCTGCTAAAGAAAGAAGAGGTATTGCTTCCATTAATGCAACTTGGAACAACAAAATTGCAATTCTTGTTGGTGATTTTCTCCTTTCTAAAGGGCTTCTCACTTCTGTCGATAGTTCCGAATTTGATTTTCTTAAAGTTACTTCTAATGCTGTAAAGAGAATAAGCGAAGGCGAATTGCTATCTATCGAAAAAAGCAGAACTTTGAGGGTTAGCGATGAAGATTATTTTAATATCACATCCGGAAAAACTGCATCTTTGATTTCGGCTTGTGCTGAAATGGGTGCTATCGCTGCCAATCAATCCAATGAAGTTAGAAAAGCCTTAGCTGAATATGGCGAGCTTGTTGGTATTGCTTTCCAAATCAGAGATGATATTTTTGATTACACTTCATCCAGTTTTGCCATCGGCAAGCCTGTTGGTAATGATCTTAAAGAAAAAAAGATTACTCTTCCTCTCATTTATTCTCTCAACAATTGCGAAAAGGATGAACGTAAGGAAATTATTAAAATAATTAAAAACGGCAACCTTAGAAAAAAACATATCAAAGACATTATTGAATTTGCCCAAAAACGTGGTGGTATTGAGTTTGCATCAAAAATGGCGATTGAATATTCTGAAAAGGCTGTTAAAACTCTCGATATTTTGCCTGATTCCGACGCTAAAGAGTCACTAAAAGCCTTTGCTCGATTTGTTGTTGAACGCGAATCTTAATTTATGGCTTTATACTAATAAAAAACCTTCCGAGTTTTTCATTCGGAAGGTTTTTGTGTTTTAATCATTAATTCAATACTAATCCCAGACTTTCTTCTATTCTCGAAGTTTGATTGGAAGTATCACAAACTCAAATCCCAAAGCATACAACTTTCTTTGTACGGAAAAAACCGTATAGTTATGCAATAGTCGAGACATAAATGTATCTTTAGGAAATACAATTTGCCCACCAAAAAATACTGCTTTAGCAAACTTATCCTTTATACTTGGAATTAATTTAATAATCTCTTCCTCAATTTCTAATCCAGTAGCAGTCATTCCCTCGGCATAATAGCCATAGTCTTCGATAAAATCAACATACTTTTGGACTTCTTCCTCAGACTTTGTTTTCAATTTCTGTAGCTTTTCGACAGAACTGAATGTTCCAGCATCAATCACACCAATTTGAATGAACAGGTAATTCTTGAATGTATCCCCAAAAAGTTTAAAAATACTCAAAAGTGAGTGGACACCAATGCCTGTAAATCCATTGACTAACAACACTGCTGTTCTGCCATTTGGATCGAACTTAGCTTTTGGCAATGGTTTGATAAATTTAGTGTCTTTTTGGTTCATGGATTCAGTAATTACATTCAATTTTTCAATTAACTTTCCTGCTTTAGTATATTCATGTTTGATATAAGCAAAGAATATAACAACAGCAGTCGTAATAACGATAGTAATCCAGCCACCCTCGTGAAACTTAATGTAAACTACAAATACGAGAATAAATGCAGAAAGAGTAAGCCCAATACCATTGATAATGAGTTTTTTCCACCATCCTTTTTCTTGATGTCGCACTTGCAACCAATGTTTCACCATGCCTGTTTGCGACAGAATAAATCCAAGGAACACATTGATAGAATATAGCACCACAAGAAAAGTAACTGAGCCTTTTGTAAGTAACATCAACAAAAATGCAGCTACTCCCATCATGATTATACCATTTTGAGTTACCAACCTATCGCTTAGAGAAGCAAACCTACTCGGCACCCATCTGTCTTTTGCCATATTTGCCATTACTCTCGGACCATCTAAAAAACCGGTCTGAGCTGCAACAAATAGAAGTGCTGCTTCTGAAATCAATGTGATAATAATGAAAATATATGCTACAGAAGGATTCCAGCCTTTAGTGAGCAAATCGAGCAAAGATGCATTGATTGTCTTTCCTTCTTGAAATTTTACTTCAAAAAGCAAATAATTAAGCATCAAGCCAAATACCGTTATTGCCAATGAATATGCCATATATTTCATAGTTGTCTTTGCAGTCTTTACTCTCGGCTCTTTCAATATTGGAATACCATTAGCTACGGCTTCAATACCAGTAAAAGTACCGGCACCCATCGAGTATGCTCGCATCATCAACATGAATGTACCCCACATACCAAGCTGTGTAAAAGTAAAGTTCAATTCATTTGTTGTTCTGGTTACTACTTCTTCAACAAAGAATAGATGGCTTATAAGCCCATAAACAATAATAAATGCGTGAGTAAAAACAAAAGTCAAAAACACAGGTACTAATGGAGCCAACGACTCTTTTACTCCGCGCAGATTTAAAATTGTAAGCCCAATCACCAGCAGCAAAGCAAACTCAAGCTTATAGAACTGCCAGCCCTGCGGCAAAAAACTAAACAATGCATCTGCACCGCTCGCCAATGATACTGTAATTGTAAGTACATAATCAATAATTAAGGCAGAACCGGAAATCATACCGATTGTAGGTGATAATAATTTAGATGAAACGATATATCCACCACCGCCACCCGGAAATAGTTCAATTATTTGTGAATAGCTAGAGCTGATAACAAAAATTGTAATCACTGCTGCTATTGCTACAAATATTCCTAAATACGGATGCCCATGCAAGGCATACATTACTTCTGCCGGCCCATAACAAGAAGAAGATAATCCATCAGATCCTAAACCAACCCAAGCAAAAAATGCCATTAATGATACTTTATGAAAAATATTAGGGTCGTGTGGGTCGCGGCTCTGTCCGATTATCACTCTTTTAAATAAGTTCTTTTTCAAGCGAACTCCAGAAAAAACAATTAATTTCAATTACAAACTTAATTGAACTTAAACAATGAAAATACTATTTTGTTTTCTATTTTTTTCATAAATTACTACCCTCTTTCATTTTGAGTTCATAATCATTAAAACTTATTTTTTAATCAATTTTTTAGCTAATATTAAGTAATTTTGTAAATGTTTGTTAAAAATAATGTTTTCAAGAGCATATTTATGAAAAGTGATGTACAAAAGAATGTAAAAACAACAAAGGAAACAGTTACTCAAAAATCGAAATTCGATTTTTTAAGTCTTTTGCCATTTGCAGTTTTTATTATAACCACACTAATTTTTTTCAATGAACAAATATTTGGAAAGGGCTTTTTCTGGGAAGATTTTGCAGAATTTGTCTATCCACTTCAATCTTTTGCTGCACGCGAATCTGCTAGCGGTGCTACTCCATTTTGGAATCCTTATTCATTTGTGGGTATGCCTTTCTTAGCTGATTTGCAAACCGGATTTTTCTATCCTTTGAATAGATTATTGACTTTATTTGTCGGTCCAAATGGCAACTTACCGGTTGGAGCATTACAATTTATCACAATCATACATTTTATGATTGCCCAGACTTCTATGTATCTATTATTGAGATATTTCAAGAAGTCAGTTTTTGCTTCGATTATTGCTGCATTATCGTATTCATTCTCGTTTATGTTTGTATGCCATGTGTTCCACCCGATGATTGTCTATCATTTGTCGTGGTTTCCATTAGTTGTTATGTTTTTCTATAAAGGCATGCAACAATCCAGCATTAAAAGCTCGATTTATGCCGGTTTGATATTAGGTATGAGTATGCTCTCTGGCCACCCGCAAACTACTCTCTATGAAGTTTTATTTTTAGGCTTACTATTCGCATGGGAATTTATATCCGACCTAATCAAATCCGATAGAAACACGAAAAAGATTATTAATTCAATCGTAGCTGGAATTATTCCTGTTGTGATTGCTTATGGAATGTTTCAAATTCAATTTAAACCTGCACAAGAATTAGCAGATTTATCTGCACGTAGCGATATGAGCTTAGAAAAGTCTGCAGAAGGTTCACTTCAATATTCGCAAGTATTAAATTCAATTGTTCCTAATTTCTTTGGCAACGTATTGCCTGATGGCAAATCTGATGTTACATTTTTCCTCAAAATGAATGGACCGGACGGCAAAGAAACAACTGCACCATATTTCTATTATTGGGATACTGCTTATTATTTTGGATTGGTAGCCTTAATTTTGGGATTGATTGGATTCACTGCCATTAGAAGAAACAGACAATTGGCTTTCTATTTATTTATATCAGTTTTTGGATTGTTATTTGCATTAGGCGATAATTCATTTTTGCTTGGTATTTTCCATAATCTGCCATTCTTCAATGTGCTCAGAATTCCTGCAAGAATTATGTTTTTTGCTGTTTTTGGTTTTAGTTTTGCCGCAGCTTATGGATTTGATCTTATCAAAGAAAACTCAAAAGACAAAAAATATCTATTAAAAATATTATTACCAATTGCAATACCGCTTGTATTGAGTTTGCTTGGCGCTATCGGGATATTGCAAATTATGGCTGGAGTTCCATCAGAATATGCAGATAAAGTTGCTCCATTTGCAACAACTGCATTTATTATCACTTTAATTGCAGGTATAGTAATATTTCTCTATTATAGAGGTTTGATTAACAATATAATAGCCGGCTCAATATTAGCTATAATTACATTTATCGATCTATTTTCTGCCGGAGCTGATTTCAACGTAAGCAAAATTGATTATTCGCAAGAATATGCACTTCCATCTGAAAACTTAGACGTATTTCGCCCTAAATATCCCAATGATATTTTTAGGGTTAACATGAGAATGTATAGTCCAAGCTATATGGCAATGAAACGCAATCAAGGCATGGTAAGTCAAATTATGCTTTTAGAAGGATATAATCCATTACTTCTAAAGCGAGCTGTGCCACCATTAAAAGAAAAAGACGATATTCATAATCTATTCAATGTCAAATATGAAATTGCATTAGATACACTCAGAGCTGCGCCCTATTTTGCTGAGCGCAAAGAAAGACTTCCTCGTGCATGGATGGTTTTTGATGCAAAAGTTTTAAGTCCTGAATCAGTACAATCCTATATGAAATCAAATAAATTTGATTATAGACATTCAGTAATTTTAGAAGAAAATGTCGATTTTAAATCTAATGGGATTGATTCCAGCTTGCAATCTGAAGTAAAATGCATAGAATATACCAACAATTCCATGAAGTATGAAATTAATGCACCCAAAGCCGGATTTGTTGTGTTTTCTGAAATATTTTATCCTGCATGGAAAGCAAAAATTGATGGAAATCAGACAAAAATACTTGCTGCTAACTATTGTTTTAGAGCTGTTCAAGTTAGTGCCGGAAAACACACAATAGAGATGTATTACGACTCTGACACATATAGTTCTGGCAAGTTAATTAGTTTGATTACTCTTGTATTGAGTGCCGCGACAATTGTAGTGCTAAGCATAGTTAAAAAGAAATAATAATAAAAAAAAATCAGGGCAAAAAAAGCCCTGATTTTTTTTTCAATTAATCTGGAAACTATTAGTTATCCATCAATTCTTTTTCTTTTTTAGCCAAGAATGTATCAATATCCTTGATATAATTATCAGTAAATTTTTGAATTTCGTCTTCACCACGTTTGCGATCATCTTCGCTGCATTCTTTACTTTTTTCAAGTTTTTTCAAAGCATCGATTTGATCACGGCGAACATTACGAACAGCAACTTTACCATCCTCAGCAAATTTTTTGCAAAGCTTAACGTATTCTTTACGTCTTTCTTCAGTAAGTGGCGGAACTGGAATACGAATAATTGTACCGTCATTTTGTGGATTAAATCCTAAGTCAGCTTGACGAATAGATTTTTCGATATCAGTAAGAGTGGTTCTATCGAATGGCTGAACGATGATAGTACGGGCATCAGGAACTGAGATAGAAGCAGCTTGAGCGACAGGAGTTTGAGCACCATAGTACTCGAAAGTAACACCATCGATCAAAGAAGCAGTAGCTCTACCAGTACGTACTTTAGCAATTTGTGATTGGCAATGCTCGACAGATTTTGCCATTAAGTCTTTAGTTTTGTCAAGTACATCTTTAACAGACATTTTAATTAATCCTCTATTTATCTAAATTTTGAACAATAGTCCCAATATTATCGCCGACTACAAGACGTTTAAGATTGCCTTTAGTATTTATATTGAAAACTTTTATTGGAAGATCATTCTCATGGCATAAAGTGATTGCAGTATGATCCATAACTTTTAAATCTTTTTGAAGAACATCCCTATAAGTAAGAGTTTCAAACTTAACAGCATCGGGATTTTTTTCAGGATCGGAATCATAAACGCCATCTACACGAGTGCCTTTAATAATCACATCAGCATTAATTTCGATAGCACGAAGCACAGCAGCAGTATCGGTAGTAAAATAAGGATTGCCGGTGCCGGCACCAAAAATCACAACTCTGCCTTTTTCGAGGTGGCGCATAGCACGGCGGCGAATAGTCGGCTCGGCTATTTGTTCCATTTTGATAGCAGTTTGAAGTCTTGTTTCAATTCCAAGCCCTTCGAGAGCATTTTGGAAAGCAATACTATTGATAACAGTAGCGAGCATACCCATTTGATCGCCCGAAACTCTATCAAAACCATGAGCGGCAGCTTGAATACCTCTAAAAATATTTCCACCACCGATAACAACACCAACTTCAACACCCAAGGCGCGAACGTCGGCTATCTCAGCAGCAAATGTCTTTAAT
>CAZBNQ010000155.1:0-6736 GCA_964493035.1 uncultured Hyphomicrobiales bacterium
ATGTCGATTGTATCTTTAGTGCCAATTGTAACAGATTGGAAAGAATAAAAAGATTCGGGATTGTATAAATGTGCTGCTTTTTCGTTATCATTCAACAACCAGTATACAGATTTATCAAAAAATGACATTGCTTTTGTTTCATCATTAATATCTAAAAGACTAAATCCTGCAAATAAATATCTAATATTGTTATAATATCCCCTAACAGCAAAAATGTTGTTGTTTGTATTTTTTAGGATTGGGTAATTATTCTTGAAGGATTGTGCATTGAATAGAGAAAACTCCACAGTGTTATTTGCGAAATTGAGATTAAAATTAGCATCGCTTGTAACCGGATCAGTACTAATTCCATTTAAAGTAGCAATACCATTTGCATATTTCCAAGAGCTGCTGAGCATTTCCAAGTTCATCTCATTAAATAAAGCTTTCAATTTAGGAGAATCATCGATTGCTTTATTTATATAGTTGCCAATAACAAGCAATGAAGCACCTTTTTTGAAAATATATCGATAAAGAGACTCATTATAATCAGAGATAGCTGCAGAATTTGAATTGTCGTCGACCACAAGCTTCAAGTTTGGATATTTATTGATTTCATTAGTATCAAGTATCGAATAGTCAACAAAAACGTAATCATTTTTGGCATGCTTAGTAATTAATTCAATATGTCTTTTAGTAACATCATTTGTAAGGAATATTTTTTTGGATGTGGTATTATATACAGTGATTTCTTCAAAAAGTATGTTGTTTGGTTCTTCAGGATCAATTAGTTTAATTCTATACTTAGCCATACCTTCGCTACTTAATGGAATTAACAATTTTTGAAATGAATGACGTTTCGCATCTACCAATATGTTTTGACTAGGACCAATAAAAGTAGCCGCCCAGTCTGCACCATATTCAATTTTTTCGCAGGACATGGAATATGTTTTAATTTTATTATAATTGTTATTGATAAAAATATTGATAAGAGTATCTTTATTAGTATAAATAGTTTTGTTTGGCAAGCTTAATGCAAAGCTTTCAAAATTTTCTTTCACTCCATAATTAGAGTTGAGAATATCAGCAATTGCGGGTTCATCAATACCAACAGAGCCAACAAGAAAAATATTATTGATATTGCCGGGGATTGCATCTTTCAAATCATTTAAAACAGTAGAGAATGTCCAAGAATATTTATCACCTTTTTTGACAGATTTAGGCATTACAAGTTTAGTACCCCAAATTCCACCCAAAATTTGGCGAACAACGCGATTGTGATGATACCCTTTGATGACTGCAGGCTCGAAATAGTAAGGATGGCCGATGAAATCAGGGTTTTGAGAAATATAGTTGTTCTGATCAAATCCCTCACCGGTTCCAACAAGCGAATCTTCGCATACAAACACAATAAAAGTAGTTTGATAGTTTATGTCTTCGAGAAATTCAGCATTTATTTTGCCATGAATTGTTTTTGTGTTAAAGTCATAATTCCATGAAAGGTTAACGTCTACTTTAGCTTCTAAATTTTTTAATGAGTCGGCGTAATGAAACCAATTATCAGTATAAAGCAAGTAAGTTTTTTGGCCGGGTTCTTCAGGATTGTCGAAATAAAGCCTATCGAAACCGGAGGATGGAACACCAGCCGGACCCATGTTGCTATAAAGCGATTGAGTTTCGGGGCTAGACATAGCATCTCCAATATGATGTCTGATCCCAATCACATCATTTGGATATGTTCTAATTAGAGAATCTTGATAATAAGTGCCATTAGTACACCAGCCGCACCATGCGCCGGTAAATTCTTCGAGAAGTATCTTCTTCTTTGCAGAGAAGGCATCCACAGCTACTAACAGGAGGATGATAAGGATAAAGTTCTTTTTCATGCGAACACCAAAATATAATTAAAATGTAATATTAATTTAACAAAAAATGAATGAATTAATGCAAGTATTATAATTTATTAAAATAATAATTGCAGTAATTTGGTATTTTTAGTTAAATATAATAATTATAGAGTGTTAAGAATATGAAGGCATTGACGACAAATATGATTAATTGCTCATAAAATGAAAGTTGTGATGAGAAATATTAAAAAAGTTTACTAAATCCATTGTTGGAAATAGATTGAGTAGATTTGTATTTATTAGAAATATTGGAATTAATTGAAATTGGAGCAGAGCTATTAGACTCGTTAATATTATCAGACTCAGCGCGTTTCACTGGATCGAGGCTCTGATAATTTGCAGCTTCGATCAATGGTTTAAGCACATTCATGAATAAAGACTTGGATTCGGCAACGAAATGGCTGCCGTAGTCTATAGGTTTATCATTGTCCTCTACTTTAGATAAATCCTTGGTTTCCGAGTGCTGTGCAATTGATTTGTCGGTAAAAACATTAGTTTTAGACAATTCAGTATCAATTCTCATTTTACCCCCGCAAAAATATATAAGGCTTATCGGTAACTTTTTATAAAAATTTAGGTTTATTGAAAAAAAATGTAACTTTTTTTATTAAATAAACGAATTATTAAGTTGAAGTATTTTTTAAAAGTGAAAACAAAAAATTAATTTATTTAAGAAATTTTAATTATTTTTGTAAATTCAAGAATTTGTATATTTAAAATAAATATTATAACATAATGGCTAAACAGCTCAGTATATTATTCGTAACGAGTGAAGTCTATCCCTACGCAAAAGAAACGGGATTAGCAGATGTATCTTATTCATTGCCTCTTGCTATGCGCGAGTTAGGGCATGATATTAGAGTAATGACTCCAAAATATGGAATTGTGTCCGAACGAAAAAATCGGATTCACGAAATAAACAGATTGAGAGACATGCCGATACCTATGGGCGAAGAGTCCGAACCGGCTACAGTAAAGTCTTCATCAATTTCGAATCCTCGCAATAAAGTTCAGGCTTACATTACTACCAATCAGAGATATTTTGACAAAAATAAAGGTATATATCACGATCATAAAACTTGGAAGCTTTTCCCTGATAATTTAGAGAGATTTATATTCTTTAGCCGCTCTGTTGTAGAAACTTGCCTTCTTTTAGGTTGGTTCCCGGATATTATACATTGCAATGATTGGCAAACTGCTGTTATTCCTGCCTATCTTAGATCGCTTTTCCCTTCTAAATTTAAAAAGACTAGATCTATTCTGACAATCCATAACTTTGCTGAGCAAGGTCTTGCGCCTATTTCTATGTTTGCTAAGACTGGTTTGTCTAAAGATATTTTAAATAACTTTAAGCATAAAAATCAATTGAATTTGCTCAAAGGTGGTATTATTTATTCAAATTATATTACTACAGTCAGCCCTACTTATGCTAAACAAATTCTTGCAGATAAAGAATTGTCTAACGGCTTGAATTCTACTCTTAAAGAGCATTCATCCAAATTTGCCGGTATTATGAACGGTATTGATAATTATGGGTGGAATCCTAAGTCTGATATTGAAATCGAGTCTAAATATGATAATGATGTTGACGAATATAAATATAACAATAAAGTAGCTTTGATCAACAGATTTGATCTGGAATACAGTCCAAAAATTCCATTAATTGGATTTGTTGGGAAATTAGAAGAAAGCAAAGGTGTTGATTTAGTTATCGATTCTTTGCCGGAAATGCTACAAAATAATGTTCAAATTGTTGTGTTAGGACAAGGAAGCAGCGAGGCTAAAGATAAATTGGAAAGCTTAGCCAAAGAAAATCCAGAAAAATTAAAAGTTGAATTAGCTTTTGATGATTCATTGGCTCATAAGATGGAAGCTGGTTCAGATATTTTCCTTCTGCCTTCTAAAAATGAAGCATGCGGACTCAATTTAATGTATTCTCTCGCTTATGGAGCTGTTCCGATTGTCCACATGACCGGCGGTTTCAAAGATGTAGCAAAACAATTTAACCCTGATACCTTAGAAGGCAACTCATTTACTTTCGAAGAATTTACTAAAGATGCTTTTATGAAAGCTTTCGGTTCTGCTTTAGATTTATATAAAGATAAAGAAAAATGGCTTTCTATTGTTGCAAATGGTATGAATGGCGACTATTCTTGGTCTGAATCTGCAGCAAAATATGATGAAATATATAAAAATGTTATGAAAGAACAAATGGCTTAGGAATTATTTAAGGTTGTGCATATAAAAATGACATTCAAAAAAAGAAATTTTCTAGCATTCCTTACACCTGCATTGCTCGTGTTCGCTTCATTGCTAAATTCATGTAATGAAGATCCTACAAACCTCGGTTTTTCGCTTATTAAAGATACTGTTGCAATTGTTGTCGAATCAGGCAAAGATAGTATTTATATTACAAGTGCCGAGCCTTATTTATATAATCCAGAAACATTCAACCCCGGTGCTGTTCTTATTGGTAAATACGGGGATTATAAGTCAAGCTCTTTGGTTCGTTTTGCTAATATTCCTGATACTTTAGACGACCTTAGCGAATCTGATATTCTTTCTGCTGAATTGATTGTTTATCCTCTCAATTATGCCTATGGCGATTTTAAAGGTACAAACCTATTGTCCTTTAAAGTAAAACCAGTAATCAAATATTGGGATAATAAATTGGCTACTGATCAGTTTTATTCCGATAATTCTATGTTCGATAATAAAGTCGTTGCTCAATGGAGTGGATCTATTAAGTTGAAAGATTCGACAATGGACCCAATAAACATGCCATTAGATAAAGGCTTGGTCTTGGATTGGCTTAAGAAAACTGCTGGCAAAAAAGATACAATTTGGGGATTGGCATTTCTTCCGGATGATAATTCTACAGTAATAAATAGATTTGCGGCTCAGGGTTCTGGAGCTCTCGATTATGCAAGGATTAAAATAGTGTGCAGTACCGCACCAGGTATTGTCGATACTATTTATTTCACTTCTGCTATTGATAAGTATTTTTTGATGGGCAAAGCTCCTGAAAATAATAAAATAACAATCGAAGGTGGCAGACAAATCCGCTCTAGATTGAATTTTGATATTACTACAATACCTACTCTTGCCGGTATCCATAGAGCAGAACTCGAACTTACAATGGATGCTGAAAACAGTTATTTTGGATCTTCAACTGTTGATTCAGTTATAAGAGTAGATTATTTTGAATCAGCTTCCGACGAAAAACTCGCTAATCCGCTGTTCTATTTCTTTATGAAGCGTGAATCTTCGACAAGCAATAAATATATAGCAAAAAGTTTGGCTCCGGTATTTAGCCAGATGCTTGTTACCGGCCGCAAAGGTTATATTGTATTTAGATTTGATGAGCCAATTAGCGAATTGAATAGTGCTAATAAAATAGTATTTCATGGTCCGGCAGATCCGGATGCAAGCAAACGTCCAAAACTTCGTTTAATTTATTCTTTGTTGGATAATAAGAACTCAAGCAAATGAAAATAAAGCAAATTTTATCCTTAGTTATTGCTTTTGGCATTAGTATGACTTTTGCCTATGCACAAGGTGGCTCCAATTATTCTGTGGTTGGTATTGGTGACTTGGATTATGGCGGCAAGGCTGCCTATCAAGCTATGGGAGGTACCTCGATTGCTATGCCTATGGCAAATTCCATAAATATGGCTAATCCTGCTTTATGGAGTAGAAATATTCAAACTCGCTTGCTTACTGGTTATGATTTTAATCAGCACTTTAATAAATCAGGTGATAATACATTATATCAAAATAATGGTCAATTAAATGGTGTGATTGCTCTCTTCCAAGTTGATACCAGCCTTGGCTTAAGCTTCACTTTGGGTATTAATCCTTATAGCAAAGTTAATTATTATATTACTGATAAGATTAAAGTTGATAACAATGGCTCTATTCTTACCGGTAATACTGAATATAAAGGTAGCGGTGGATTGAATAAAGGCTTTTTTGGCGCCGCTATGAAAATATTTAGCAATCTTTCTGTTGGTGCTGAAGTGTTTTCTACATTTGGTACTATCAAACAAGAAATTAGAACTGATATTGATGATTATTATGGCTATACTTACAATAGAAAATCTTCTTTTGATTTTTCCGGTATGGGCTACAAATTAGGTGTGTTGTATTCACCAATTGAAAATTTAAATATTGGATTTTACTTAGAACAACAACCTGAAATCGATATTGATAGAGCTACTAAATACGATAATCCGGTTTCTAAAGATTCGATCGAAACATCGACAATTACTTCAGTTCTGCCAAATTCAATAGGATTTGGTGCTTCTTACCTTACAGGCAAATTCTTGTTGGGTGCTGATTTTAATATGATTCAAGCCAAAGATATGAAATTGCAAATGACTACAAATACAGAGTTTGTCGATGGTATGCGATTTAGTGTTGGTATGGCAAGAATTGGAAATCCAAATCGTAGTGCTGATTTTGAAGATAAAATTACTTATAAACTTGGTGCATTTTTCCAAAATGAATACTATAAAATTAGAGGTGAACAAATCTCTGAAATGGGATTAAGCTTTGGAGCTAGTTTCCCTCTTTCAATTTCTTCTATAATTGATGCCGGGTTCGTTTTAGGAAAAAGAGGCACTTCCAATTCAGGTCTGATTGAAGAATACTTCGGTAGAATGTATGTTGATATTAGTATAGGCGAAAATTGGTTCAAACCATTTAAAGTAAATTATTAAGAGGAGATAATGAGTAATAAACCGGAAATAAGATCTACAACCGTAATCGGTATTATTAAAGATGGCAAAGCTGCTATGGGATCTGACGGACAGGTAACATATGGCAATACTGTCATGAAACACAATGCA
>CAZBNQ010000156.1:0-6630 GCA_964493035.1 uncultured Hyphomicrobiales bacterium
CAATAGCTCAAATGATTAAGGCAGGCTGGGATGTTGTGGTTACTCACGGCAATGGTCCTCAAGCAGGTGCTGCTTTGCTGCGCTCTGAGCGCGCCGCCGGCGAAGTTTATACTCATACTCTCGATATGTGCGTAGCCACCACTCAAAGCGAAATCGGATATATAATGCAGCGTGCTCTTGAGCATGAGCTCAGAGCTGAAGGTATCGACAAGTTGGTTGCTGTTATTCCTACAATGGTAGCTGTCGATCCTAATGATCCTGCTTTCAAAAAACCTTCCAAACCAATCGGTCCTTTCTATACTCGCACTGTTGCTGAAGAAAAAAAAGCAAGCTTGGGCTGGGATATAGTCGAAGATGCAGCTCGTGGTTATCGTCGCGTTGTAGCTTCGCCAGAGCCGATGGAAGTGCTCCAATTGGAATTGATTAAGAAAGTGATTGATATGGGTGCATGCGTTGTCGCTCTTGGCGGTGGCGGTATACCTGTAATCAAAAATGAAGATGGCTCTATCGAAGGCTCAGAAGCTGTTATCGATAAAGATAGATCTTCGGCTTTGCTTGCTGCCAAACTTGGTGTTGATTTGTTTATTATCTCGACTGATGCTGATCAGGTATATATTAATTATAAAAAACCTGATATGAAAGGCTTGAGAAATACTAGTACAGAAGAACTTCAGAAATTATATGATGAAGGACAATTCCCTGCTGGTAGTATGGGCCCAAAAGTTGAGTCAGTAATCAAATTCATCAAAAATGGCGGAAAAAAAGCAATAATCACTTCTTTTGAATGCCTGAAGGATGCTTTGGAAGAAAAAGCAGGTACGCATCTCGAAAAATAAACCGGAAAAAGCCGGCTTGTCCGGCTTTTTTTAATTTTGTTGATAATTATTAAGATTTTGCTTAAAATAAAATTTGGCTTAAACTATCATTTGATATAATTTTAAATAAATGATAATTTGCCAAATTGATAAAATGAGGTTTAAATGGCTGTCAAACACATTGTCGAATCTCAACAATTCACTGTGCCGCGCATAATGGAATTATTTGAGCGCACTGAATTGATGAAAAAAATCGTTGCTCGCGGTGGTACTCGCGACTATGATAACAAAATAATGGCTACTTTGTTCTATAAGCCTTCCACTCGTACCAGATTTTCTTTCGAATCTGCTATGTATAGGCTTGGAGGCAAAGTGCTTTCAACTGAACAAGCTACTGAATTTTCTTCCGAAATTAAGGGAGAAAGTATTGAAGATACTATTCAAATTATATCAAATTATTGCGATGCAATAGTAATTCGCCACCACGAAGAAGGCGCTGCTAAGCGCGCTGCGGGTGTTAGCCCTGTACCAATAATTAATGCAGGCGATGGATCTGGCGGTCAGCATCCTACTCAGGCACTACTCGATTTATATACAATTTATAACGAATGTAAGACTCTCGACGGGCTTTCAGTTGCGTTTATAGGCGCATTAGACCAAGGTCGTACAGTCCGCTCTTTAGCATATCTATTGAGCAAATACGAAAGAATTAAATTGTATTTTATCGCACCTGACGAAATGCAAATCAAACCGGACATTTTAGAACACTTAGACGAAAAAGGTGTTTCCTACCAATTAGCTAATTCCACCGAAGGAATTTTGGAAAGAGTTGATGTTTGCTATCAGACTCGCATTGATAAAGACAGGCTGAGTAATGCTAATTTTGATTTAAGTCCGTTCAATATTGATACAAATGTATTGAAAAGAATGAAGTTTGATTCGATTATCATGCACCCATTGCCACGCTCTGTGGAAATTAGCCCTGCAGTGGATTCAGATCCTCGTGCAGCATATTTCCGTCAGGCTCATAATGGTCTGTATGTACGTATGGCTCTATTATCAATGGTATTCGACGCTTAGATATATTTTGCTAATGTCAAGAGGCTTTAACGATATTGTTTTTCGTTAAAGCCTTTTTTATTTATGAAAATGTTAAGTGTAAGCAGTGAAGAATAAGAGCAGCAGCCAATTCCCCTCATTGAGGGGTGTCAAGCGCAGCTTGACGGGGTGGATTCTTAAAATACCCAAAACTGAAGAATATCCACCCCGCCCGACTGCGTCGGTCGACACTCGAGGGTAATGAAGACGGTTTCTATTTATAAACTACTAAAACCATCCACCCCGCCCGCTTAAAGTCGGTCGACCCTCGAGGGTAATGAAGACGGTTTCAATTTATAAACTACCAAAACCATCCACCCCGCCCGACTGCGTCGGTCGACCCTCAAGAGGGTAATAAGACGTTTTTTAAATAGAATTTTAAATTGCAAAAATAGCAAAAAAAATGAATGATAAGAAGTGAAGAATAAGAGCAGGAGCCAATTCCCCTCATTGAGGGGTGTCAAGCGCAGCTTGACGGGGTGGATTCTTAAACATACCCAAAACTGAAGAATATCCACCCCGCCCGACTGCGTCGGTCGACCCTCGAGAGGGTAATGAAGACGGTTTCAATTTATAAACTACCAAAACCATCCACCCCGCCCGACTGCGCCGATCGACCCTCGATGGTAATCATACAATTTTTAGAATGGTTTCACCGATAAAAAACTTCAATTGAACGATAAAAGCATAGAGATGGTCGAAAGCAGGAATAATCGACGTAACAATTCATTTAAAATCAAGTAATAAACTTATGTTTTATGATTATTACGGATTAAAAAAATGAAAAGAATAATAGTTTTTACGATTGGTCTGATACTGCTAAGTTTTTCATCGAAAGCAGGAAACATCGATTTAAACAAGGCTTTGCCGGTAGATCCATCAATTAAAATTGGGAAGATGGAAAATGGTATGTACTATTTTATAAAGAAAAATGCTAAACCGGAAAATAGAGCCCATTTTAGATTGGTAATTAAAACCGGAGCAGTAGATGAAGATAAAGATCAAGATGGTTTAGCTCACTTTTGCGAGCATATGGCGTTCAATGGTACGAAAAACTTTCCTAAAAATGAACTGATTAATAGCTTGCAAAGAACTGGTATTAAGTTTGGTGCCGATCTTAATGCATCTACAGGCAAGGAAGTAACCATGTATGAATTACCAATTCCACTTGATAATGAAGCTCTACTCAAAGATGCTTTTAAGATTTTGGAGGATTGGGCTGCCAATGTGAGCTATGATAGCGACCAAATTGATGGCGAACGTGGTGTGATTATGGCAGAATGGCGTCAGCGCAATAATCCAAGTATGAGAGCTATGCTCGAAAATAACAAAATAATCTATAATAATTCAAAATATGGGACTACAAGCATTATCGGCGATACTGCTATTTTGCAAAATTTCAGACATGACGTGATTAGAAGGTATTATAAAGAATGGTACCGCCCAAATTTAATGGCTATTATAGCTGTAGGCGATTTTGAACCGGCAAAAATGGAAAAAATGATTTTAGAGCATTTTGCTCATTTAAAAAATCCTGAAAATATCAGAAATAAACAAAAATTTGATATTCCGGTTCATAAAGAAGTTTTAGCTACAGTAGCTTCAGATAAAGAGCTTACAACTGAATTGAGTGGTGTTGTGTTTAAACTTCCCAGAGCAAACTCTCAAACTATTGGTGGATTAAAATCAGAAATTCATGATGCAGTATTTGGAATAATCATGCAGCAAAGATTTGCTGAAATTGCTAAAAAAGCTAACTCCCCATTCCTTCAAGCCGGAGCATTTGCACGCAATGCAGAAGGTGGAATCAAGGAATTGAGAGCACTTGCCGTTAATAGACCGGGCGAAGGCAAAAAAGGTTTCGAAGCTGTTATGGATGAAGTCGTAAGAGTTTATAAGCATGGTATTACTCAATCAGAACTCGACAGAGCCAAAACAATGATACTTGCAGAAGAAGAAAAGCTTTATAATGAAAGAAATACTCGCAGCTCAGATCGATTTGTGGATGATATTACAGATTATTTTACTGATAATGATGCATTGGTTGATATCGAAAATGAGTATAAATTAGTCAACGAAATATGTAAAGAAATAAAGCTTGATGATTTTAATAATACAATAAAGAATATGATTCGTCAAGAAAATTGCGTAGTATTTGCGAATTTAGTTGATAATGGCAAACAATTAGCCAAGGCTGATGAATATAAATCTATATTTGCTGCAGCATTCAATAAGAATATTGAAGCATATAAGGATGTGGCTTCTAATGCTGTTTTATTCGATAAAAAAACAGTTAGCGGAAAAGTAGTAAAAGAGACAAAACTCGATAAAATTGATGCGATGGAATATACATTATCTAATGGTGCTAAAGTAATTGCTAAAAAGACAAATTTCAAAGATGATGAAATTATATTTGGAAGTACTAGCCAAGGTGGATTTTCATTGTATAATAAAAAAGATCTTATCAGTGCAGCCGATGCAGATAATATTATCAGCTATTGTGGGATTGATAAGTATGATGCAGTGAGCTTTTCAAAAATGCTTGCAGGAAAAAAAGCAGGACTTAGCCCTTACATCAATTATTTAAACGAAGGTATGTACGGTGGCTCTTCTAAAAAAGATATTGAAGTTCTCATGCAATTAATACACTTATATCATCAATATCCTCGCAAAAACAATGAAGACTTTGCCAATTTTATTGAAAAGAACAAAGGAATGATTGCAAGCAGAAGCAATAATCCAGACGAAATTTTCCGTGATAGTATCAAAGCAATTCAAAATGCATACCATCCGGTGTTTATGCCAAACACAATTGATAAATTATCTAAATACAATCTTGATAATGCAATGGATGTTTATAAAGAAAGATTTGCAAATGCCGGTGATTTCACATATGTTTTTGTTGGCGATTTCGAATATAATGAATTAAAACCATTGATGGAAAAATATATTGCTTCGCTTCCATCTCAGCAAACAAAAGAAAAATGGAATGATTTGGGTATTAGAAAACCTGCTAAAGCTAAAAAATGTACGATAGTGAAAGGCAATCAAGATCGTAGCCACGTTAGATTGATTATTAATGGTGATTTTACTTATAATGCTAAAAATGTGTATGAATTGCAATCTACAGTCGAAATGCTCGAATTGAAGGTGCTCGAATCAATTCGCGAAGATAAAGGTGGTGTTTACTCTCCAAGTGTCGGTGTTGTAATGGAAAAATATCCTTCAGCTTCATATTCTATTAATATTGATTTTGTAACTCAACCTGAAAGAGTGCAAGAAATGATTTCGACCGTTAAATCTGTAATGGAAAATATTAAGAAAAATGAAGATAAAGATGCAGCAATGAAAGTGAAAAAAGCCCAAGAAAAAGATAAAGATGTAACATTGAAAGATAATAATTTCTGGTTTGGCAGTATACTTGAATCTTTGAACAATCAAGAATCTCCAAGCGACTTATTGAAATATTTCGAGTATATAAATAAATTAGATTCAAAGACAATTAAAAATACAGCACAAAAATATTTCAACACAAATAATATGATTGAAGTAATAACAAAACCGGAAACAACAAGCACAAATTAAAATTTCATTTTTCGGTAGAGGTGGATTATGTATAAATTAGTAATAAAAATAATGCTTGGCTTGCTCTTCGGAGCAAGCGCAAGCTTGGCTTCGCAAAGTTTTAAAGGTAGAGTTGTCGATGTAACAGACAACAAGGCTCTGCCGGGTGCAAATGTAACTTTGCATAACAAAAAAGACAGCAGTTTGGTCGCCGGAAAACTTACAGACAAAACCGGAAACTATTCTTTCGAAGGTATTAAAGACGGCTCTTACTATTTAAAGGTTTCGTTTGTAGGGTATACTTCTAAATATTTGGATTTAGCAATGAATTCAAACAAAGAAGAAATGCCGCTGATAAGCTTATCGCCTGGTGCGGCAATGCTCGATAATGTCCTCGTCGAAGCAGAAAAAGCACCAATTCAGTATTCCGGCGGCAAAACTGTTGTTAATATCGACAAAAATATTGTTTCCAATGGTGGAAATGCATTAGATGTATTAAGAAATACACCTGCAGTTGAAGTAAATGCAGAAGGTGAAATAAAACTTAGGGGATCGAGCAATTTTAGAATTCTCATTGATGGCAAAAAGCCGGGTGGTGATGGATCTTCTCCAAGTACAATCCTAAAGCAGATTTCTGCTACAAATTTGGAAAATATTGAGATTATAACTAATCCTTCTGCAAAATATGAAGCTGAAGGTGGTGGCGGAATTATCAATTTAGTTACAAAAAAATCTAAACGCGACGAAGGATTGAACGGACTTTTGACAGTTAATAGTGCTACAACTGATCACTATACGGGTTCTGCTAATTTTAATTATCGAAAAGATTTCTATAATGCATTCTTTAATTATGATTATCAAAAACAATATGATTGTGTTGCTCAAAATCTTAATAGAGATGTTTATTCATTAGCAAATGTGCTATCTCAAAAAGTGGCAAATACTTCCAGCCACACACACGATATGCATAATTTTAAAATAGGCACTGATTTATATATTGATGATTATAATTCAATAACCTTATTTGCAAATGGAAGATATATAGATATCAACCAAAATTCTGATATGCTATATAATGATTACACAAATACAATTCAATCCGATAGGGTTTTTCGTAATCTTAAAATACAACAACCTAACAACGCATGGGATT
>CAZBNQ010000157.1:0-6621 GCA_964493035.1 uncultured Hyphomicrobiales bacterium
GTATTTTGCGTTTTTTTTATTATATTAAATAAAATTTATTGTTAAATATTCGATAGCAAAGATGGCAACATTTGCAATTGAAGGCAATGGCAGTATAGAAACGACTGCTGTCTATTATAATGGTAGGCAACTTGGAGGTATCAAAGAAGTATTCTTAAATATCGACGAGGAAGGTACTTTCGATGCTATTATTCAGTATGAAGGTACTAATGGCCAAATTTATAACAAACAGATTTTTAGTGAATACTTGGAAAATGCAAAATTTGTAGATCCTAGTTTCACTGAAGATGAAGCTGAATTCATGCAAAAACTCACAGTTGAAAGTTCTGGCACTATAGACGATGCTGCTGTGTATGTTAATGAAGATTATATGGACGGAATTGTCAGCTTATTTGTACATATAAAAGCTGTAGAAAATAAATCTGGTGGATTGAAGGCACTATTTTCGAGAAAAACGAATATTCCCGATCATCCGGAATTAAAAGCTGAAATAACATTTAGAAATGATAATGGATCGTTTACAATTGAGAGTGTGTTTTAATGAAAAATGATAATAACATAAGAAGGTTTTTGGGAGTTTTTCTTGCTGTATTTGCGTTGATGATTTTCTTATTGCCGGATTTTGCTGAAGCTCGCCGTGGTGGTAGTTTCGGTGGTAGTCGTGGTGGAAGCAGAAGTAGCTTCAAATCATCTCGCTCGTTTTCAGCACCAAAATCTACTCAAAGCTCGAGACCGAGCTCTTCTTTTGGTTCGTCTCGCAAGTCGAGTTCGCTTTTTTCGAAGGATGGCAGATCAAGCTTTGGCGGCACTAGTATGTCTCGCCAACAAGCTCAATCAAAATATGGTACACCAAGACGTGTAGTAAATCAATCATATAGAAATGATGCTGGTGGCTATTCCAACTACCGTATGAATGATTATGGTGGTTATAGTTCAGGGCTTATGCATGGTTATATGATGGGACAAACTTCTTGGATGTGGTCTATGCCTTTCCATCCTGCTTTCTATTATTCTAGACCTGCTTACGTATATAATTCTGATGGTACTGTGGATGTCTATCCACCAACATTCTCATTTTTTAAACTTATTGTTGCTTTGTTTATTCTTGCGATTATCGTGCTCATAATCAGAGCTGTATTAAAAGCTCGCAAAAAAATGACTCAAAGTTATTCAAGCGGTTCGTTTAACTGACGAAATTGAAAAGTATTATATTAAGGCTTCCATGATTTAGTGGAAGCCTTTTTTTATTTATATTATTTCTGCATAATAATAAGATAATGCTGCGATAAATGAGTTTTGAACTTGCTCTGCATCAATTTCTTTGCCGTCGATTGTCAATCCCTTTGTAGCACAAGCATTTGCTTTTAGTTTTATTTGATAGCCTAAATCTTTAGCAGCTCTAACGCTTGCATCCACGCACATGTGAGTCATCATGCCACAGACATATAGAGTATCGATCTTTAATGATTTCAAATAATTATCTAAGCCTGTATTGATAAAACTATTTGGTACATGCTTAGTAATTACTAACTCGTTTTTTTCTGGTTTTAATAATTTATGTATTTCAGCTCCTTGAGTATTTGGGATGAAAAAACTTGATCCGGGACGAGTTGATTCGTGTCTCACGTGGATTACCGGCAAATTATTGCTTCGGAATTCGGTGAGTAGATTAGAAGCATTTTGGGCAGCTTCCAAGCTGCCGTGCAATGGATTTGCTCCATTTTCGAAATAATCATTTTGTATATCGATTATTAATAAAGCTTGATTCATACTATTTCCTTTAATATAATTCTATCTCTCTTGCATTATATTTTTGTTCTAAGATTTTAATTAATTTTTTTAGTTTTCCTTTGAGCGAAGCTTGAGCAATAATTAGCTCCCGTTTTAGTATTACATACAATTCGTTAGCAAATTCTGGATATAAATCGCAGAAACGTACTAATATTTCTGCACTATAATGTTTTAATACAATTCGATTGACGTTAGTTTCGAGCATATTTAAACAAAAGTTGAATAATTTACTTCGCTTTGATTCTGACTTTGGCAAATCAACTTCGGTATAAATTTTCATCAAATTGAATAATACAGATTCATCATGAATAATTTCAATTTTTGAATATATAATTTCCAAATCCTTTTTATAATCAATAGGATTTTCTCTTATTATATGATTAATTACTCTCGATGCCCTTTGAGAAATCGAACCGTTTTGCTCCAGCATTAATGCTTTTAACTCGGGAAAAAGCTGAGGATTATCCTTCATGAATAATGTGGCTTTCTCAATACATTTTGCTGAACTGTCGTATAATATTTCTTTCCAATTTGTCATTTCCAAAATTAAAAAAAATATCCTTATCATTTTAAAATAATCTGAAATTATGATAGATTTTATTAAATTGCTTGTAAAGGAGTTTAAAATGATTATAAAGCAAGATAAAGATACTATAATAAATTATTTGACTGACGCTTCAAATATAAAAGGTAATGCTGATTGCGTCTATATTCCGGAGACTCAAGAAGAGTTAATTGCTCTTGTTGAGGATTTGTATAATCAAAATATTAATATTTCTCTTTCTGCTGGTGGAACTGGTATGGCAGGCGGCAGAGTTCCTAATGGAGGAGTTGTTATTAGTGTTGAGAAACTTAATAGAATTATTAAATTTGATAGAGAAAAAGGGATAGTTACTGTTGAATCCGGACTTGTACTAAAAGATTTACAGGATTACTTAGAAACCGAAAATTATTTTTATCCTCCAAATCCTACGGAAAATAATAGTATGATTGCAGGTAATATTGCAAATAATTCTTCAGGTTCGCGAACTTTTAAGTATGGTGCTACTCGCAATTATGTAAAGAGATTAAAGGTAGTTTTAGCTGATGGCTCCTTGCTTGAGTTAAAACGTAACGAAATTTACGCTAATGGTTCAGAAATTATTCTATTTACAAATAGGGATAATAGAATAATTATTCAAGTAGATAATATTTATAAGCCAAATGCAAAAAATGCAAGTGGTTATTTTGCTTCACAAAATATGGATGCTATTGATTTATTTATTGGTAATGAAGGTACTTTAGGTATAATACTCGAGGCAGATTTGGCGGTTATTACTTCTCCTGAAAAACTGATAGGAGCTGTTACTTTCTTTGAATCAGAAACTGAAATGTTAGATTTTGTTGATTATATGCGTGATATTTCTCTCAATTCATTCAATCATGACTATTCAAGTTTTGGGTTTAGACTTATTGAATACTTCGACTATAATGCACTTGAATTGTTGAAACCGGAATATTCTCAAATACCTGAATCTGCAAAATATGCTATTTGGTTCGAACAAGAAGCTCGAGATAATAATATTGATGAATTGCTTGATGAGATTAATAATGTGATATATAGGTTTTCAAGTTTGGCTGATGAGACTTGGATAGCTCTTTCTGATAAAGAACATAAAGATCTATCGGAATTTAGACATAAACTACCATTATTGATTACTGACAAGATCAGTTCTAAAGAATTTAGGAAGATTGGGGGAGATACTTCTGTTCCTATTGATAAGTTTCGTGAGTATTATCTAAGATTATATAAATTATATGAATCTTCAGGGATAAATTTTGTGATATTTGGGCATATAGGGAATGCTCATCTTCATGCTGATATTTTCCCTCAGACTCAGGAAGAGTTTGAAAAGGCTTTAGATATTTATGAAAAATTGATTGAAATAACATTGGAATATAGGGGTTCGGTTTCTGCTGAGCATGGTATAGGAAAAGTTAAGAAAAAATATCTTTCGACTATGATGGGCGATGAAAATATTAATATTATGAAAAGTATTAAGTTAACTTTGGATGAAAAGCTATTGTTATCTAAAGGGAATTTATTTGATTTTTGAAAAGCATAAATCTTGCTTTTTCAAGAAGTAAGAAGTAAGAAGTAAGAAGGAGCACAAAGTTACTCAAAGTTTGGCACAAAGTTTCACAAAGTGAAGAAGTTAATCCGGAAAAATGAACATCTATATAGTTTGCTTTATCTGCTAAAATTAATTTTAAGAAGTAAGAAGCAGATGATGTGGATTGAATTATAGATTATAAATTAAGAATGCTTGACTCCATTTTTTTGAAGATCAAGCATTCTAAAATAATTATTAGTTTATTTTTTATATAGGAATAGGCAAATCAATCAGCAAAATTTAAGCATCAACTTTAATCGAGAATAGTGATGAAAATGGTCTTGCTGGTCCATATATATATCCTGCATCTCTATTTATTCCTTTATCAAAATCCTTTTGGAAACTATTAAACAGGTTATTGAAGCCTAAGCTGAATGTGATTCTTGGATCTTTAGCAAAAGAGTATGAAAACTTGATATTCATTTCAAAAAAATCATCAGTTTTTTTCAGAAAATCAGTTTTGATATATCCAGCAAAATGAGGGACAAGCATTGTGCCTGTATATGAACCAGAAAAATCAAAATAGAAATTTTCCAGCATTTCTAAAGAACCTAAAAAGAATCCATAAATATCAGGTGTTCTAAAGAATTTTTTTGAAAATTGTGCGGTAGTCCCTTTAGTAGTATCTCCGGCAGACCATTCCACATCGCTGGAAAATTCGCTTTTTTGAGAAGTGGCTCCAATTTTAAATGTAAATTCATGCGATATTTGTGTTTGTAATTCTGCTGTAAATCCATACACTTTGCCACCATCACCATTTTTTCTTAATAGAATTCTATTGTTTTTTGAATCGAATCCTGCATCTTCAAGGATAAAAGCATCATCAAGATTTGTATAAAAATAATCGACTGCAAAAGCAATAGGTAAGCCAAGCGATTTGAACGAGTAGTCAGCTGATCCGGTGATTGAATATGAATATTCAGGTTTTAGACCTTGTTTGATTTTGATAACGACACCTTCGCCACCTACTTGCACTATATGCAAGTCTTCATCAAAAGCTTGAGGCGATCTATAACCAGTCGAGAAAGTGCCACGCATAGTCAAATCTTCAGTCAATTTATACATTGCGCTGAATCTCGGATTGACGATAATATTATCAACCATCTTGTTTTTATCAAATCTCAAACCAAGAATTGTGTTAAAATCATCTGTAAGAATCCATTCATCTTGAATATAGATAGAATTTGTATTCACAAGCTGATGAATTTCTCTATTATAAGCAGGAGCCAAATCAGAAATTTCGTCATAGTTCAATTCATATCCGCTTGTTAGTACGTGCGATCCCCAAGCATTCCATATATGAGTAATTTGCAACCCAGCAGCAAATGTCTGATTTTCAGTATAACCATAAGCATTTAAATCTCGATTAGCACCATAATAGGAATTGCGATTAGTGGTTTGAAATGAAATATATGAATTTACTTTTGAATTGTCATGAAGATAATATTCTAAACCAGCTTGCCCCATATATGTCTTATGGTTTGCCATTTCGGTAATATCAGTTTCATGTGGAGCAATATCTATCTTATTACCACCACGAATTTCATGATTGATAGCATTAAATTCAGCAACAAACTTCATTTTGGGATTTAATCTCCAAAATATTTTAGAGCCAAATGTATTTAAATTCAATCTCGCAATATCAGAAAACCCGTCATGATTTGCATCAAATTCATTTCTTTTGATAAGAGAACCAAATAATGATATACCTATTGATTGATTATCATTAATCATATTGGCATTCATATTCAAGACCTGCTCAGGTACGCTATTATCAATAAACTGTCTGGAATAATCAGTCGAAAATGAATTAATACATGGTTCTTTAGTAATAACGTTAATTACGCCAGCAATAGCATTGCCACCATAAAGTGATGAACCGCCACCTCTAACTACTTCAATTCTTTCGATCATGGCAGCAGGAATTTGCTCCAACCCATAAACCCCATTCAGAGATGAAAAGATAGCTTTACCATCAATCAGGATTTGAGAATATTTCCCTTCCATTCCATTGATTCTAACTTGCGAAAAGCCACAATTTTGACAGTTGGTTTCTGTTCTAAGTCCAGGTTGATATTTTAGACCTTCTTTCAAATTGGAGGAACTAGTAATTTCCATAGCTTTTGCATCGATAGTGCTAACTTTAACAGGAACATCCTCATATATTTTTTCGTTTCGTGTAGCAGTAATGACAACATTGGAAGTCTGTACAGGATTTTCTTCCATTTCGAATTCCATCTCAATTTCATCGCCGGCTTCGTGTTTTATTTCTAATGTTTTTGTAATCGTTTTCATTCCGACAGCAGAAACAATCACTTCAAAATTTCCATCAGGAACTTTCTTTAGAGTAAATAAACCTTTGGAATTTGTAATTGATCCGATAACTGTATTTTTAATTTTTACAGTTGCACCAACAACAGGCTCCTTTGAACCATTTTTGATATACACGCTCCCTTTGATAGTTTTGTTGTGAGCGCATAAATCAGAAAAAGAAAATATAATAACTACTAATAGCAAAACCGATGATTTTGCAATTCTGTATAAATGCATAAAATCTCCAATTAATTCAATTAACTACTTATATTATTGTTTTGATTTGCTATAATTTCGGAGGAGCTCTTAGGGCTAAACTTGCTAAATGCTGTTTGTTATAATAAAATTCTTTGAATGATACTCT
>CAZBNQ010000158.1:0-6612 GCA_964493035.1 uncultured Hyphomicrobiales bacterium
AAATCAGTATGAATAACACCGGCCGATTCTTGTGCAGTCATATTTTTCTTAATAGTCCAAGCGCGGCATTCGTCCTCGCCCACTGTAAAGAAAGATTGCAAACCAAGTAGCTCATAAGCACCCGCAATAAGTCTTTCCAAAGGAGAATCAGTCAAACCATATTCATCCATAAACATAGATTTTTCATCTTCCGACAAAGCAGAAAGTTCCATTTCAATTTTTGCAAAAAATGGTTCTGCTTTAATTTTTGCACCTTTAAGCTCAGCATTGACTTTAGCTAAAATAGCTTCAGCATTTTTCACATCAGATTCCGAAAGATTAACTGCGATAAGCAATGGTTTAGCAGTTAGAGGTTGATAATTTTTCACAAATTTCAATTCATCAGGGCTCATGTCGAGTTCTCTAAGCGGAGTATTAGACTCGAGACATTCGTGCCAGCGTTTCATAGCATCGATTTCTTTTTTTAGATCATCTTTATTCTTTTGTTTCATCATATCTTTCTCGAGTTTTTCGAAACGTGATTCAACAAAAGCAAGATCAGAAAAAATAAATTCATCTTCGAGAGTGCGAATATCTCTCAAAATATCAATACTACCTTCGATATGAGGCACACTATCGTCTTCAAATCCCCTTACCACGTGCAAAATTGCATCATTGGTCTTCACTTTTGTCATAAATTGAGAATTGAAAGCCGAACCGCCTTCTGATTTCTGAACACCAACCAAATCGACGAATTCAATCGTAGCATTAACCTTTTTCTTGGGATTGAACATGCTGGTCAACAAATCCAATCTCTTGTCCGGTACTTTAACAATAGCTTGATTTGTATCGCGCTTTTGCATAGATGCCGTGTCCATCTGTGTTTCTGTCAAGGTCTGAAATAAGGTGGTTTTTCCTGAATATGGAAATCCTACAATTCCGATCTGCATTTTATCACCATAATTATTGTCATTTTATAAACTTCAAAAATACGGAATTTATATGAATTATTAAATTTAGAAATGATTCTAATATTTTGAATGAACCAAATCCTAAAAACCAAGTAATAATAAAGGCAGTAAAACAATAAAATATGAAAATGATTAATGTTTTAACTTTGCCATATTATTGTATTTTATTAATTTATCTATTTTGAAATTGCAAATTATTGAATTAAATAAATTATGTTAAAATTGTCAGGTATTTAAATGGACAACAAAGTAATTAACAGAGCTTTTGGCTTGCTCTCATTCTTGACAGCATTAGTGACTTACATGCTGACAGTGCAGCCAACTGTACCGTTTTGGGATTGCGGTGAGTTTTCCGCTTCCTCGATTTGGCAACAAGTGCCCCATCCTCCCGGAGCACCATTATTCTTAATGATTGGCAAAGTATTCCATACATTAATCCCATTTGGCGATGATGGCTGGCGTATCAATATGGTTTCAGTAGTTGCAAGTGCCGTCACTATTTGGCTTTTGTATATGATCACTGTTATGGTTATCAAAAACTTCCGCAAAGAAGGCATTCAGTCTGTTGGCGATGCCATTGCTGTTTATGGATCAGCTTTTATTGGTGCCGCTGCTTTCACTTTTAGCGATACTTTCTGGTTTAATGCAGTTGAATCTGAAGTTTATGCTGCATCTACTTTATTTGTTGCTGTAGTCGTATTTCTGATGATGAAATGGAACGAACAAGCCGATAATCCCGGACACGAAAAATATTTGCTTTTAATAGCTTATTTGATGGGGCTATCTACTGGTGTTCACTTATTAAGTATTCTTACAATTTTCTCAATTGTACTTCTTGTTTACTTCAGAAAATATAAATTTTCAGTGGCTAGCTTTATCGTAATGGGTATGATTGCTTTAGTTACTTTCTTTGTAATCTATCCTGTTGTCGTTAAATACATTCCTGCACTTCTCGCAGGCCACACTCCAGGCAAAAATGAAGCTCATGAATATGCTATCGAAAACAGCACTTTCCTTACTGTTTTGACTGTTGGTTCAATTATTGCAATTATTTTTGGATTCTGGAAAAGTATGCAATCAACCAAAGACATACTTAAACTCACTTTCGCTGGTTTACTATTAGTATTACTTGGCTATACTACTTATACTCAAATTTTGATTCGCTCCAACTCAAATCCTCCAATGAACGAAAACGAACCTAAAAACTTCAGTGTTTTAGCTTCATATCTCGGTCGCGAACAATATGGTGATGCACCATCTTGGCCTCGTCGCTACCAAACTGAAGACTATTTTGTTCAAAGATACGAAGAACGCGACAAAAATGGTGAATATGTATATGGCAGATGGATAGCTCCCGGCAGAAAAGAAGTTCAAAGAAAAGATGGCAATACAATCACAGTGCCTTCATTCGAAGAAATCAATACTAGTGGCGAATTTGCTTATTTATTCAAATATCAGATAGATCACATGTATATCAGATATCTGCTTTGGAATTTTGTTGGTCGCCAAAGCGACGTTCAAGATGCCGAAGCTGCTTGGTTCAATAAAGGACAATCAGAAGAATTAAATTATAAATCCGGTTATGCACATCTATTCCCAATAAGATTTTTTGCATTACCATTGCTATTTGGTCTTATAGGTTTATTCTTCCATTTCTATAAAGACCCCAAAATGGCAAGCGTCTATTTCATAATGTTTTTACTTATGGGTGTGCTTGCTGCAATACAACAGAACCAGCAAGATCCACAGCCACGCGAACGTGATTACTTCTATGCCGGCTCTTTCATGGTTTATGCTTTATGGATTGGATTAGGTGCTTATGGCATTATTGATTCTTTCAAAAAGAAAGTTATTCCTGTCGGTATTTCAGGTGGAGTTGTTTTGGCTTCGCTTGTTTTAGTGCCATTAAATATGGCTATGGGCGGCTGGAAAATGCATAGCAGAGCAGGTAATTATCTTCCTTTCGATTATTCTTACAATATTCTTCAATCTACTGAAGAAAATGCTATATTATTCACTAATGGCGACAACGATACATTCCCATTATGGTACTTGCAAGATGTTGCTGGCGTGCGTCGTGACGTTAGAATCGTAAACTTAAGCCTTGGTAATACCCTTTGGTATATTGATCAATTGAAAAACCGCCAACCTTGGGGCGCAGCAAAAATTCCTTTAAGCTTTGCTGATGATAGCATCCAAGTAGAAGACGAAGCAAACCCTATGGCTTTGAGCTATGATTTTGGTGAACCTATGAATGTTACTATTCCTGTCAAACGCGATATTTTGAGCAAATATACTAACGATCCTCGCATTCTTGACGAAGGCGTTATGAAATTCCAATTCCAAGGCAAACCTTATGGCGAACGCGATGGAAAAATGATTCATTTGTTCAGAGTTCAAGACAAACTTGTTCTTGATATTATTCGCCAAATCAAATGGGAACGCCCAATTTATTTCTCAAACACTGTCGGTCCTGATGCTTTCTGCGGATTAGAAAACTACTTCCGTCTCGAAGGTATGGCTATGAGAATTTGCCCTGTTCCTCAAAAATCTAACAATGGTGGCGAAGTTATCGATCCTAAGATTATGGAACAATGCTTGATGAATGTTGATAATAGCAACGAATTCTCTAAAACACCTAAATATGGCTTTAAATTTAGAAATTTAAATAATCCATCAGTTTATTATGACGAAGTTCATCGCAGACTTATGGGCACCTACCGCCAATTGTATGTTGTTTATGCTGAATATTGGTTGAAAGACAAACACAATAAGAAAAAAGCTATCGAAGTAATTGACAAAATGAATGAGATGATTTCAATCACTCAATTCCCTATGTCTTTCGATTTTGAATATAGAATCAGTAAATTATTCGACGAAGCAGGTGTTTCGAGCAAAGCTAAGGAATTTGCTAACCTCGGCATTAAATCTTGTATGGATTTGATCAATAATCAAAGCATGAAATCAGAATACATACTTTATGAAGCTTTAGGCAGATATATTGGTCCTTATCGTTATGCTTCGCAAATGTATGAAATTTTGGGTCAATATAGTGAAGCTCGCACTGTATTAGAAAGCTTGGTTGCTGTTTCTCAATCATTAACCAACCAAGTTGATGGTCAGGAATTGATGAGACTTCAGATGAACATCGCCGATGTCAAAGCTAATATTGACGAGTTGAAAATAAACGAATATATTCGCAAAGGCAATAACGAAAAAGCTTATGAAATTGCTAAAAAACTATTAGAAGAATACACTAATGCTAACGATAGAGAACATCAATACGGATTGAGAACTATTCAACGCAAATATGACCAGCTCCAACGCAAGCTTGGTATTGTCAAAGAAGATACTAATGCAGTTGCAATGGACTCAATTCAAATGCAAGTTCAATAATCTTTGATTATCGATTTTAAAAAACTCTCGAAGCAATTCGAGAGTTTTTTTTTACATTTATTCAAATACATCTTATGTCTACCGAATTAGTATTGCGGGGTGGATGGTTTTGCAGTTTAGAAATTGAAATCGTCTTAATTACCCTCTTGAGGGTCGAGAATATAAATTAAGTTATTTCATTACAATTATACCTAAATTGATACACCTAACAATAAGTTTGATATCTTCAATATTTATGTTGACAAACCATTCAACTTTCAAAATTAAAATAGTAATCAATATTTAATTTTATCATTATTGTAATATTCAATTTCAGCATTAATTTTACAAATAATCAGCATCATTTAATACTATTTTTTCAGAATTTTCAAGTTCATTTTTTGATGTGTAGATTATATCTGCAAAATCTTCAGGAGGACGAATTTCTCCTATATCATAAATACCGAAGCTAAGACCATACGCTACAGCAATTCTATCTGTATCATTAAACCTATAATTTAATTTTTCATTTACAGGTAGTTTATTTTTTATTAATTTTGATTTGACTTGACCAATAATATATTCTTTTTCAATTGAATCTAATATTAAATTATAAAAATTAATATTCTTTCCTCCACCACAAATAAAAATCGGTAATCCACTTTCCCACTCTGGTGCTTTAGGGTATCTTTTTCTTCTTAAGTCCACAAATGTTTTAGTTAGAAATTTTCTACAATTTATATAGAAGTCATTTAAAAGTTTAATTTCATCGATTTCTTTTAAACCAGAATTCTTTTCAAAATATTCAATAAAATTTGGGAGTGGAGCCACACTGTCATTAATAGTTAAATTGCTAACAGATTTATAATAGTTTTTGAGTATACTGTTATTCTTAAGTTTAAGTCTCTCATCATGTAAATAAAAAGTACCTAATTCGCCTACTTCTGCAGTTAAAAATGAAAATTTA
Organism: uncultured Hyphomicrobiales bacterium; assembly: GCA_964493035.1. Lineage (GTDB taxonomy): Bacteria > Bacteroidota > Ignavibacteria > Kapaibacteriales > UBA2268 > JAUQWR01. Next base: position 5,293 of record CAZBNQ010000158.1, read on the forward strand.
TCACTTTCTTCTAATTGATGCAAATTAAAGCTCGAAATGTCAATAGTACGAGAACCGATATCAATTAACACATAAAGTCCATTTCTTCTATCACTTGATTGAGCAAAACCAACAACTTCTGCTGCAATTTCTGAAACAATATTAATTTTTTCCAAATGTGAAGTCTTGATATACTTCCAATTATCTTCATTTTTTGCAAACTTTAGTATTGAATAATTAACATTACTTGAACTTTCAGAAATTACCCAAGCTGAGCATGCAAGATTTTTAAATATTACTCTCAGTGCTTTATCATTATGCGAAGCAGATGGAATACCCAAATTAAATTGCCAACTAATGTTATTTGATGGAATTTCATTACTTGACAATATTTTACTTTTGACAATTTTTAATACAAGTGCAATATAAGCAATTGCAAGATCTATATATTTAATTTGAAACTTTTCATGGCATATTTGATGAGAATTATTTATTAGTTTAGTTTTAAAATCTTTAAACATTTTATTATTAGCTTTTTCGATTGAGAAGTTTCCATTATCATCAAGGTATATAATTGTTGGAAGTAAATAAGAATTGGATTCATGCCCTAAACATTCAAAATCAATCGCAATTTTTTTATCAAAAGTGGGGAAATTAACAACAACTTTTGAACATGAGGAACCAAAATCAAAACCTATTATAGCTTCAGTTGTTTTTTTATTATGATTAAAAGTAGATTGATGTTCTATAATACTACTTCCTAATTCAGGTTCACTTATATTACACACTAAATCATTAAGAGAAGTTTTTTCAACTTCAATATTCTCACTCATTTTAGGTTCGTCATTATACTTACTGATTGAATCTTTTTTAAAATTTTTATCAGTTTTACTAAACAATTTAAATAAAAATGTAAATAATTTCAATTTAACCTCAATTTATTAATATATTATTATTAGACCTATACTTAATTCATCTTTTTGAGCTATAATATTTGACCTATTTTTTACATCCATTTTCTGTCTTTCGACTCTATTTTTTAGCTTCTGAATCCTTGCTTCGGTAGCATTAACCAAAGAAGTTCTGTAATTATCAAAATGCTTTTGTCTTACTTCCAATAATTTTTCCTCTTGATTTGTCAAATGCTTATCTAGAGAATCAAGTTGAAACATAACTCTATCAATATTAAGTAGTTCATATTCTCTCTTAAATTTCAAATATTCAGTTTCTGCTTGATATAAACAAGAGTCATTTAGCATATCTGAAAGTTTATTCCAATCAAATTTACTAGGCGGGTTGATCCAATCTTCGCCATATTTAATTGTATTTAAAATTAATGAT
>CAZBNQ010000159.1:0-6607 GCA_964493035.1 uncultured Hyphomicrobiales bacterium
TTTCGCTTTTTAATTCGTACATTGTGGCTTCAAGCTGTGCAGTACGTTCTAATACTCTTTGCTCTAAATCGCGATTGAGAGAGCTAAGAGTGGATTCTATGTGCTTTCTTTCGGTGGCATCCCTAAGAGAAAGCAGTATTGCCTTGGTTTTTCCCCAAGGTATTAAAGTAGCAGAAACATCCATTGGTATGATGGTTTTATCTCTACGCAAAAAATCTTGAGATTCGAATACAGATCCATTAATTATTACTTTTGATAATAGATCGGTTCTATTGAAAATGTTGCTTTTGGGAAATAAAACAGAATAATGCTTGCCAATTAAATCTTTAATCCTATAGCCCAAATATTGATAACAAGCAGGGTTAGTATTGTAAATCAAGCCTGTGTAGGAATCAATTATAATAATCACATCCAAAGATTCGCTAAAAATGACCTTAAATTTATCTTCAGACTGCCTGAGAGCATCTTCAGATTGTTTTCTTTCGATGGCATATCGGATAGATCTATTGATCACTTGCGGATTAAGGGAATTTTTGTCCAAATAGTCTTGAGCACCTTTGCGAACGGCTAAAGTAGCAAGCAGTTCGTCTTCTCTGCCGCTTAAAACGATAATGGGGATGTCTGGAAACTTAGCATGTACTTTGTTGAAAGTATCAATTCCGGTAGAATCCGGCAAGCCTAAATCTAAGATAATAAGATCATACTTCTCTTTTTCGAGAATGCTGAAAGCAGTCGAAAGTTTATGAGTGTTGTGAATATTAGCAATATCATTACTATATTCTTCAATCATATTCTTAATAAGAAAAAAATCGCCTTTGTTATCTTCAATCATTAAGATTTTCATACATCACCATTTTAAATATCTAAAAAACTAGATATTAGTTTTGTTTTTTATAACTTTAGGCAGTGCAAAGAAAAAAGTGCTGCCTTTGCCCGGTTCAGAATCAACCCAAATTCTACCACCGTTTTTTGAAACTATTCTGTGGCAGATAGCTAAGCCCATTCCTGAGCCTTCAAATTCGTCGCTAGTGTGTAATCTTTGGAATACTTTAAAAATACGTTGATAATTGTCTTTGCTTATCCCTATGCCGTTGTCTGATATAGAAAACAATAGTTCAGAATCAGATTCAGTGCAATTAATAATTATTTCAGGATCATTGTAGTTGAATTTTATTGCGTTGGCTATTAAGTTTTGTAATAATACTTGCAACTGAGTTTCATCAAAATAAATTTGAGGCAGTTTGTTGAAAATAATTGATGCATTTTTTGTTTTAATCAAATTACTATGGTCTGCAATTATTCGCTCAATTACTTGGTTAGTATCAATTGTTTTAAGTTGGTTGTTATGAGCATTAATTCTAGTCAATGTCAATAATTCTTTTATCATATTTTGTAGTCTTACTGCTCCAGAAACAGCATAAGAAATTAATTCAGAGGCTTCAGGATCAATTTTCTCTTGATATTTTGTTTCTAATAAGTTGAGGAAACCATAAATCATTCTTAGTGGTTCTTGCAGATCATGACTAGTTATATAAACAAATTCTTTAAGTTCGTCGTTCGATTTTTTTAATTCATCCAAAATTTGATTGATTTTTCTTTCGTTAGATTTATTTACAGTAATATCTCTAAAATTGTAATACAAATATTCTTCACCAATAATATTTATTGTGCTAACATTCATAAATGTATTAACAATCGAACCATTAGGTTGCTTAATGTTGGTTTCGGAGGCAAATTGATTATCAATTCTCAAGATATTAATAATAGAAGCGCTATTAATATCCGATGATGAATGGAAAAGCTCGTTAATATTTTTTGATTTTAAAGTATCAGCTTCCATATCAAACAAATCTAAAGCAGAATTATTGAAATCAAAGATCTTACCTTTCAGATCAGCAAATACAATAGCATCTTTAGAACTTTGGAATATTTTTTTGTAGCGCTGCTCGAGAGTTTCAATTTTGCTTAGTGCATCTTTCAGTTGAGTAAAATCGATACAGCAGCCAACTATACCACTGGGATTATTCTGAGTGTCTTTGACAATCGATTTGAGTACAAAAAAAGAACGAGAAATTGAATCTTTGCAAATAATATCTAAATCAAAAATTTGAATTATTTCAGGATTGTTTATTATTTCCTGGTCTTTAGCTTTGATTTGTTCGATTGATGATTTGTCAATATGTAAGTCATCAATTGAAATTTCAGAATCAGAAATATCGCCAATGAATAATGTTTGAAACAAATCATTTGTTAAAATGTATTTGCCTTGAATATTTTTATAATAGATAGGGTAGGGAATTGTATTGATTAATGTATCCATTATTTTCAAATTGTAGTTGACTTTCTCCATTGCCTCTATTTCTTTGCTAATATCAATAGCATAAGAAATTAGTCCTTTTACGTTGTTGTTTTCATCGAGGAAAACAGAATTATTCCAGGAACAAGTAATAATCTTTCCATCTTTTTTGATGTTGCGATTGGTGCAATGTATGCTTTTGGTTTGCGAAGACAAATTGTTAAATAAACCAATAACATTATTTATGTCTTCGGGATGCACATAGTTTAATTCGTAAATGCTTTTGTTAAGAACTTCTTCGGCAGAATAGCCAAAAATTTGTTCAGCAGAATTAGACCAAGCAAGAATTTCAAACTTGTCATTAAAAATAATGATAGCAGAAGGTGAATACTTCAAGAAGTCGTCGATGGAGATAGGAAGATCTACAACGACAGGATTAATTAAAGAACTTACATCTCTTGCTACAGCCAAAGCCGAGTCTATGTGCCCACTGTTGTCCATAATAGGGAAGGCATGCACTTCTAAATGTTTTCCAATATTAGAAGGCAGGAGGAATTTCTCGTCATTACCAGAAAGTGCAGAATAGAATTTGGGCTCAATAATACTTTTAAGCTCTTCACTACTGAGCAAATCTGCAACCGATTTGTTTTCATACAAATTTGGATTGCTTGCAAATTCATTAAACAGACTTCCTCTTGCGGAAATTACATTCAATTCATGATCGAATAAGATAAAGGAATCTGGAATATTGTCTAAAATTTTGTTAAATCTATTTTTAAAAGTATTTAATTCATTGTGTTTGTGAATATAATTTAAAGATAAATCTCTATTGATTGCTAAGGCTTCTTCGAGCTTATTTGATAAATTAATTAAAAGTGAGTCTTGTTTTAGAGTTATTTCAATTACTTTAGTTGGGAATTCGCTTACAAGTCTAAAGTTTGCAGAATAAGAATCTGAATTAATATCAATAAACCTTGAAAAATATTTAGTAGAAATAATGTCTAAAGATCCAATAATCGAAGATAAAATTTCTGCATCAAACCCAGAATTGAGATTAGCAAATAAAGATCCAATCATCAAATCGGGATTGGAATTGAAAATGGAAGCAAAAGCGACCGAGCAGTCAATAATTTGCGATTTTTCGTCTACTAATACAATAGCAAAGCTTGAATTTCTAAATACATTACTGTAGATATAGTTACAGCTGAGAGTAAGGTCGCTATCCAAAACAATTTGTTCATTTTCGAGATTCATCATTTCAATCACTTAATCAATTTTTTACTTTAAAAGTCACAATAACAGACAAATAATCATTTAAAACAGAATCAATTCTGAAAGTACCTCCATAGAGCTCGCATATTTTTTTAGAAATAGCCAAGCCCAATCCGATACCTTGTTGCTCATTTATATCACGGTTGAACTGATTGAAAATACCAATTGTCTGAATTTGAGATTCAGACATACCATTGCCAAAATTTTTAATTTTTAGAACATATTCATTTTTATTATTGATGCTAGTATCAATAGATACTTTTGAATATTGTTTAGAAAATTTGAAAGCATTATCAATCAACTCGCTTGCTAATTTGAAAGCATCTTCTTGCTTGATAAAAATATCTGAAGAAAGTGCATTGATTTCCAGATCAGAATTGCGATTATATTTCTCAGCAATGCTAAAAGCACATTCTTCGATAATTGGTTTAATATTCGAAATAGGAATATAAGTGCTTCTATTAATATTACCTTCTTCCCAAAGCAGATTAGCATAATAAATGAAATTAGTAATCAATACATTGAGCCGCTTTGCAGAATCGAAAGCATAATCAATCATAATTACTCTTTCATCATCGTTGAGAGAATGATATTCGTTTTTGAGAAGCTGGAGGAATCCAAAAATGCCATTTAATGGGGTGCGAAATTCATGTGGCAAAGATAATGCAATCTTTGATCTGAGAGAATCTACTTCCGAATTGAATTTATTTTTGATTTTTGAATACTTCAATAATTTTGATTCGACTGCAGCGAGCAATTGCTCGTTTCTATATGGTTTGAAAATATAGTCGTCTGCACCTAATGTCATGCCTTTGTCTCTATCTTCGGTAGAAGTCTTAGCAGTAAGGAATAGAAAAGGAGTCATCAAAGAGCTATCGGTTTCGCGAATGGTTTTTATAACTTCATAGCCATTCATGTCTGGCATCATAATATCGCAAATGATAAGATCAGGATTTTCGTTGATGGCTTTTTCCACACCAAACTTACCACCATCGGCGGTTATAACGTCATATCCGGAAATCAAAAGCAATTCTTCAATATTGTCCCGTATATTAAAATCATCCTCAATGACCAAGATCTTACTCATATTGCCCTAATTATTGTTTTTCAAATGATTCAAAGTTTCCATTATTTTTGCCCAATTAATCGGTTTGTCTAGGAAGTCGTAGACTCCTGAATCTATAGCCTTTTGGACTAATCGTTTGTCTGAATGAGCAGAATACATGATGATTTTTGCTTCAGGATTTTTGTTGAATATGCTTTGTGCAAACTCAATACCATTTAAAAATGGCATAAAATAGTCGCAAATAATCAAGTCGTATTTATCCTGTTCGTATTCATCTAATGCGAGCGAACTATCCTTGTAGGGAGTACAAGAGAATCCGTTGAGCATCAGAGCACTCCGGAAAATTTCCAAAGTAAGTTCATCATCATCTAATAATAGAATATTCATTTTGCACCAATAACCCGAATAATAAATTCTATTGTATAAATACAATAGTCATACCATAATAAAAATAATCGAGGAATGAATTTATAAGTTATTGTAGAATATAGAAATAAAAATATTGGTATAAAACATAGGTTTGTGGCGGAATAGTTGTATAATCAGAAATGGCTTTCAAAATTGAAATATCTTTCAGATTTGAAAGGTTGCATGAACTGCAGATGAATATTCCGTGATGTCACTTGCTGAATAGATCTAAAAATTCATCTATCTCTTTTCTACTTGGCCTGTTAGGCTTTTCTTTTGAAGTGGATTTGGATGATTTGCCGCTACTTGTTATAGTAGTTTTCTTTGGATTTAATTTGATTAAAAACTCTTCGGAACTAAAACATTCACATGAATTGAATTTGCCGTAGTTATATACTTCTGTATCTGATGAGACAATCTGAAGCAGCTTTTTGTTTGTTGTCGAATCAATAATTTTTTTTATTAAAAGATCGGCATTTGTCTTAGTACCTGAGTAAATAATTGAGAGTTTTGGATGAGCTGATGTAATCGTGTCAAATTCCTTTCCATCAATTACAATCGTTGCTTTGAAAGAATTGTGGATATTTAGGTATGACTTTATATCCTCGAGCAAAGACATGATCGCAATATCAATTCCTTGGCTCAATTTGCTTTTATATAAGCTTGATTTATGTATTAGATTTAAAGCATCAATTATTAAATGTTTCATAAATTTATTAATTTAAGATTTGAAATGTGCAAATTTATAACTGTTTTGCGTGAGAAAAAAATGAGAAGTTTCCCAAAAATTATGGGTATAATAAATGCTACTCCTGATTCATTTTCGGATGGAGCAAAAAATTTAAATTTAGAAGATGCGCTCAATTCAATCAGAAAAATGGTCGAATTAGGTGTCGATATTGTTGATATTGGCGGCGAATCTACTCGTCCTGGAGCAGAAGATGTGTCAGAACAAGAAGAGCTCGACCGAACAATGCCAATTATTGAGAAGGCATTAACAGAATTTCCGAATCTAGAAATTTCTATCGATACAACAAAGTATGAAGTTGCAAAAAATGCTTTGGAGCTTGGTGCAGGGATAATAAATGACATAAGTGGACTTGAGTTTGACACAAGGCTTGCTGATCTTGCTGCTGAATTTAAGGCAAAGCTTGTTATCATGCATATTCAGGGAGTGCCTCGAACTATGCAGAACAATCCGAAATATGATAATGTGGTGGAAGATGTATATAATTGGCTTGAAAACAAGATTGATTATGCAAAATCTAAAGGTGCTGATAATCTGATAATTGATGTTGGCATTGGATTTGGCAAGACTTTCGATCATAATTGGGAACTACTGAAAAGCCTCAATAAATTCAGAAAATTAGAATGTCAAATTTTACTTGGTATATCAAGAAAGAAATTTTTAACTGAGCTGATTGGATCTCAAGCATTAGTAGATAGGGATGCGACTACAATGCTGATACATTCGATGATGGCAAATGAAAATATGCCCGATATTATAAGAGTACATAATGTGGAAATGGCTTGTTTCGCCAAAAAAATATTTGATAAATTAAATT
>CAZBNQ010000160.1:0-6593 GCA_964493035.1 uncultured Hyphomicrobiales bacterium
ACCTCTCGAATTTCTCTTAATAGCCGAGGTGTTTATCTTAACTTTTGCAGTTTTTGCGGTTTTGACAATCGGCTTGCTTGCAAAAAATGATTTTACCGGAATCAAAGAATAGACTGCTCCAGCCAATGCTCCGGTAAAAGTAAATTTCATAAAGTTTCTACGTAAATTAGTATCTTTTTTCATACTTACTCCTATCTGTGGCAGCCATTGCAATTAGTTGGACCATTCTTAATTTTGCCTTGCAAGTCAGGCATTCTCGAATGTGCGTCTTTATGACAGCTCAAACAAGCTCCCATAGTAAAAGTTGCAACTTGCTCCACCTTGTCCATATTTTGTACTTTTCCGTGACAATTAGCGCAATCAATCCCTTTGTTTACATGCACACTATGATTGAAGAATGCATATTGAGGCACTTGATGTATCCTCTTCCAAGGAATTGGCTTGCCATCTTTGTAGAATTGTGTCAGTTTTTGAATTTCAGGCTTGTCTTTGCGCGCCACAGAATGGCAGTTCATACATATACTTGCAGATGGTATGCTTGCGTGCCTCGAATCTGTTACGCTCGTATGGCAATATTTACAATCAATATTCATATTGCCTGCATGCAGCTTATGAGAAAAATTGATTGGCTGCTCTGGAGCATATCCAACTCCGTCTCTCTCTGGTCGGGCAATATAGTAAGTCAATGCAAATGAAGCCAGAATCACAAATACTGTTACGGGTAAGCGGACTTTAAGAGCATAATCCAGTAAAGCTTTTTTCACTTGGCAGTCCCTTGATTATTAATACATATTTATTTAAAAATTCTAAAATTCTTATTCTTTTCTTCGGAAATTAAACGTCTTTTTGCCCTGGCTTTAAGTTCTCTTCTTCAAACTTAATATTTCACTTTTTTTAATAAATTATCTAACACTTAAACATCAAATTAATTGTTTAGTTTTTTCACTTTTTTAAAAAAATTCAAAGGTAGTAACGGCTAATTCATTTTTTTATTTCGCCAAAATATTGTTTTTTGCATGAATAAATCATTAATAGATTGTAATATTATGTAATTGAACAAATGTTTGATTCTCGCTTTATTCGTTATGCTTCTAATTCATTATTATTCATATATTTATTCATTTTGCTTTTATCCTCTATTTCCATAAATCAAAAATGACTTTAATATTAGAATTATATCATCAATTATTTAGCTTAATTTTTTATTATAGAATATATATTCTTTTTTAAGTGCTTAAGTATTATTTTTGTATTGAAATTTCAAATTAGAGGAAGAAATATGTTTTCTACAGTTAAAAAAGTTCATTTCGTCGGTATCGGTGGAATTGGAATGAGCGGCATCGCCGAAATCCTTATCAATCAAGGTTTTGAAGTGAGCGGCAGCGATCTTGTTATGTCCGAAAATACAAGCCATCTTCAGAAGCTCGGTGCTAAAATATTAATCGGGCACAAAGCTGAAAATATTGAAGATGCTGAAGTTGTTGTTTATTCGAGTGCTGTCCATCCCAACGACAATCCTGAAACTAAAGCAGCTCTCGACAAAAATATTCCGCTTATACGCAGAGCCGAAATGCTTGCCGAAGTTTCCAGACTAAATTATTGTTTAGCAATTTCAGGAACCCACGGCAAGACGACTACTACTTCTATGATTGGATTGATTCTTATCAAGGCTGGTATCGACCCGACTGTCATTGTTGGTGGCAGGCTTAGAGATTTTGGCGGTACTAATGCAAGACTTGGCAAAGGAGACTGGACTGTAGTCGAAGCTGATGAGTTCGATAGATCATTTTTGCAGCTTATGCCTTCAATAGCTATCGTTAATAATATCGAACCGGAACATCTTGATATATACAGAGATTTCGACGATTTAAAAGAAACTTTCACTGAATTTGCCAATAAAGTTCCTTTCTATGGTTTTGTGGCTCTTTGTTTGGACGACCCAGGAGTAAAAGCTATTTATTCCGATATAAATAAAAAAGTTGTTACCTATGGTATGTCAAGACTTTGCGATATAAGAGCTGAAAAAATTGAACACGACGAAAAGTCTATCAAATGCAATGTTGTAGAGCATGGCGAGCTACTTGGCGAATTAAGAATCAATATTCCAGGCTTGCACAATTTGAAAAATGCTTTAGCAGCAGTTACTGTTGCTCGCAAAATGGGAATCGAATTTAGTGTTATCTGCCAAGCTTTAGCCGAATTTAACGGGGTTTATAGACGATTTGATATCAAGGGAACAAAAAATGGAGTTATGGTAGTCGATGATTATGCTCACCATCCATCCGAAGTAAAAGCTACTTTATCGGCAGCACGTGCTGGATGGGACAAACGTATAGTCTGTGCATTCCAGCCTCATACTTTCACTCGCACTAAACATCTTTATCAAGATTTTGGAGCTTCATTTGATGATGCAGATATATTAATTATTTCGGATGTTTATCCTGCCAGAGAAACTCCTATCGAAGGTGTCAACGGAAAGTTAATTGCTGATGCTGCTGTAAAATATGGACACAAAAACGTGCATTATATCCCTGATATTAATGATATTTACAACTCATTAAAGGATATTTTGAAAGAAGGAGATATTTTCTTGACTTTGGGTGCTGGTAATATTTGTAATATTGCTGATAAATTCATGCAGGAAGATTAAATCAAAGCTACGATCAAAGCTATTAATCCGAGCACTATGCCCATTATTCCCAGCATAGTGCCGGATGATACTTTTTTATAGGCTTTAGCTGATATTTCTTTACTTTCGCTTGCTGCTCTGCTTGTAGTAAAAAGCTTTTTCTCCAGATTATCAATTACTTCAATTATATCTATACTACTTAGCTTATCCAACAATTTCGAAAATTTTTCAATTTTTCCAGTTAGCTCGCCAATTCGGCTCTCATACTCATAAATCTTGGCTTCGATATCATCAATTGTTATACTAGACTGCGGCAAAGGATTAAATCCGCTTCCAGGACCAGAGCCCGGCGAAAACGAAAAATATCCGTATTTGATTGAATCCATCTCAGACATAAGCTTTTTCAATTGATTACTGTGCCTATCTTCTAATGATTTAGCATTTTCATCAATATTAACAATCACACTTTCAATTTGCTTAAGCCTCATACCAACCTTAGCTTCAATCTTCTGGCTTTCGTTTTGTATTTCCCGCTCAAGCTTTGATTTGACAGTAATTAATGTAGACTCCAGCTCCATCTCAGATTTTTTTCTAAAAAACTTAAGTGCAGAATCCAATTCTTCTGATTGCTTATTCAATTTGTCTTGTAATGCTTCAATAATATTGAGTTTAGACTCGATATTATCTCTAAATTGTTTAATATTTTTTAGTTCAATACCGTTGCCAATAGTTTCTTCAGTTCTATTTTTTAGAATAATAAGAGAGTCCATCACCGAAGTGTTTAATTCTTTGATGGTAGCATCAGATTCTTCTCTAATTGATTTAGACAAAACGCGCAATTGATCGACCATAAAGTCGAAATCGCGGCGATTTTTTTCAAACAATTCGAATGCTTTGCTATATTCGATTGCCTGATTTTGAACTAAATCAAAAAGTCCTCTTATATCAGGACTTAATGCCCTTGTACTCTCCATGGCTTGGTGTACTCCAAAAAGAAACTTAAATTTTCAATTAACTTTTCAAGATAGAACTTTTCTAACTCAGGCACTACTGATTCAGAATATTTCAGCAAAATTTCGTACATTTCGTCACGAAATTCATCATCAGCTTCCATCTTATCGTTAAGAAACTGTTGTAAATATTCTTCAAGCAATCCGTCTGCAGCAAGCTGCTCGTAGAAAGTGAACGGACGCAGCTTTTTTCGCAATCTAAGTATAGATTTTAATTTCAATAATTACCCAATTATTATTGTACATTTTATCTATCGTCTCATTGACGATTTACTTTAGATAATTTGTATAAATCTATAAAATAGCATGCCACAAATAAGAAATGAACTTTAATAAAAGATAAAATAATTGAAAATGAGGGAAATTACGTAGATAATATTTTCTTATAAGCTTCTATCATCATGCCGACATTTTTTTCCCAAGAGAAATTTTCTGCAATAAAATGTCTGGCATTTGCACCTAATTTGCTTGCTTTCTCCGGATTTTTCAGCAGAAACACAGCATAATCGATGATTTCTTTAGGATTATCACTCACAAAAAGCCCTTCATGCTCGCCGGCTTGAATACCTTCTGCTGCAACTTTTGTAGCAACCACCGGCAAAGCCATTGCCATTGCTTCCAAAATCTTTATCCTTACGCCTGCCCCTACAAATAATGGTGCGATATAAACAGATGCTGAATTATAATATGGCTTTACTGAATCTACATATCCAATTACATTTGCACCTTTTGAAGAATAATTAGTCTTCAACCATTCTGGCGGTTCTTTGCCTAATAAATTTATTTCGGCATTAGGTATTTCTGCTCTAATTCCATCCATGCAATTATCGAGAAACCATTTTACACCATCAGTATTATGCCGCCACTTATAAATTGTAGCAAGCACCATCTTGCCCGGCTCTCGCTTTATTGTTGGATCGAGAGTCCAAACTTCGAAATTGACACCTACTCCTACATTAATAACCTTGGCAGTGGGAGCCAAAGCTTGAGCTTTTTTTCTTTCGTCATCTGTGATCGTAAAGCAATAATCCATAAGAGGATAGTATTCTTCTTCATCACGTTTAAGCAATATTGCCTGACGATTTATATAAATTCTTCGCGGATCGATAATACTTAATTTATCAGCATATCTTTTCCAAATAAGATATTCTACATTATGAAGACGCAAACCGGCTTTCAATCCAAATTCTTGCTTCAAAATATATGCTAAAGGCGCCATTGAGGAATGCTCGGCATGAACAACGTCAAACTCATTCTCTTTGCATAATTTTCTTAAAAAGTCTAGAGCATCCGAATTAAAATGCTTATCCACAAATAATGATCGCTTCATAAATACTGACTTCATTATTCTTTTGGTAGTATTGGCAGTAGAATGATTAAAAAAAATAATTTCACCGAATTCACTTGCCAATTCAATATGCTTTTCGGATATTTCTTCTTCAGAATAGCAAAAAAATGTTACTTTAGCTCCAAGTTTACTAAAAAATTTGAATGTATTACCAATTACGATTTTACCTCCATTATCCATAGGGAAAGGAAATCTTGGTGCCAGATGCAATATTTTGAGTTTATTGCTCATTTTTTCTTTTTGAATTTACTTTTTAATAATTCTTTGAAATAGTTCATTTGCGACTTAAAGAGGCTTTTACCTAAAGTAATTTCATGAATTTTATTTTTAGGTGCAGGAATTCTTTCGTTATTTAAAGCATAAACGCCATAATAAATCATACATAAAGCACCTTCAATAAGATATTTCGGCGATATACGCAATGCAATTCCAATTGCCATTTGGTAAATAAAAATTTGCAAAGCCCTTCCGATAGATCGTGGAATCGAAAAATATCTGCATTGATAGCGCAAGTATTGCTTAGATAGCTTAATCCACCTTTGAGCAGCTACTCTATCTCCGGGAGAATTAAAATGCAAAGTTCTTATATTTGGGAAATACCTGATAGAAAATCCATTTATAATGGCTCTTGTCGAAAAATCGAGTTCTTCAAATCCAAATTCCCAAAATCCACCAATACAATCAAAAACTTCTCTGCGAATAGCAGCACCATTGCCAATAAAAGTATTGCAGGGATAGCCTCGGTCCGGTACATTCACAATATCGACATCTTTGCCATACCAATTCCAAAACATATTGCCACGTCTTACTTCAATATCAGAAGTAGCAATAATATGTATATCCTTGAATTTAGAAAAAATATCTACGACTTTTTCGAAAGCAAATTCACTTTCGGGATGCGAATCATCATCAGTACGCCAAATAATTTCGCCATCAGTTTGAGCTATACCGATATTAATTGTGCGAGTATCAAAATTTTCGGGTAACCAAGTGTATTTAATATCAGGAAAAACTATGGGCATATTATGTCTGGTGCCATCATCGGAAGCATTGTCTATCACTACGATTTCAAAATTCTTATAGGTTTGCTTCAAGAATCCATCAATAGTATCCTTGAGATCAGCCCATCTATTTCGAGTAATAATAACAACACTAATTTTCATTTACGACCGCATTTTCATAAATAATAATGGAATTAATCCATAAATAACAGTAACGAAAATACGAAAAAAAATCTTAATCTCTGTCTTCATTCAATAATAAAAACAACTACAATTTTACTTTATTAATATCTTCTACAGGCAGCCAATCATCCATATTAGTAAATTCGCCTTTATTGAAAGCAAATGGCGATAATTCCTCGGCATCCTCGATTTCAATTAATACTAAATAGCGTTTGCCACTCCATCTGTCGAGTTGTTTTTCGGTTAATCTCAATTTTGATTGATTATCTTCTATCAATTTTGCAGATTCGGGAGGAGTCAGTTTTTCGCTATTGATCACTTTTTTTACTTTAGCTCTCGCAAATACCTTTGCCGAGGCATTGTTTAAAACAAAATACAGAACATCATTTTCGAATACTCTGCCGTGTGGAATTTTCCTTCCT
>CAZBNQ010000161.1:0-6559 GCA_964493035.1 uncultured Hyphomicrobiales bacterium
CTTATGAAAAGGCAATTGAGTGTTACAATAAAGCTTTAGAAATTAATCCTAAGGCTGCATTTGCTTATTTTAAACGAGGGCAAGTATACTCAACTATTAATAAACACAACGAAGCATTATCTGATTATAATAGTGCTATTATGTTTAATAATAAGTTCTCTTTTGCTTATTTCAAAAGAGGTTCCACTTTATTAGAATTAAGACAGTTTAAATCTGCAATTGATGATTTTAATACTGCAATCGATCTTAATTCTGAATTCCCATTTGCATATTATAAGCGAGGAATGTGTTACTTAAAATTGAAAGATTTAAATCGGGCTATTGAGGACTTTTCGAAAGCTATTGATTTGAATCCAACTTATGCTGAAGCAGTTTTTCATAGGGCAAATGCCTATTTTGAGTTAAAGAATTTTTCGGCTGCTATAGAAGATTTTACAAAATCAATTGGTTTAGATCCAAAAGAAGATAAATCATATATTTCGAGGGGTGTTGCTTATGGTTATCTTCAGAAGTATAAAGATGCGATAGAAGACTACTCACATGCGATAAATTTAAATCCTGAATCTGCTATGGCATATAATTACAGAGGCGTTATTCATATAAAAATGAAACATTACGAAAAAGCTCTACAAGATTTTAACAAAGTAATTGAACTTAATCCAAATTATCCTGATATTTATCTCAATAGAGGAGTTGTAAATTTTTCTTTGAGAAGATTTGAAGATGCTTCGGAGGATTATTCAAAAGCGCTTAAAAATCAACCAAATTCTGCAAGTCTTTATTTCAATAGAGCAAATTGTTATTATAATTCAAAAAAATTCATTGAGTCTATACTTGATTTTGATAAATCCATAGAGCTTGAGCCTAAATTATTTAATGCATATTTTGGTAGAGGCAATTCTAATTCAGCTTTAGGAAACTTTAAAGAGGCTATCAAAGATTATACAAAAGCCTTAACTATCAATCCTCGATTTTATCAAGCATATATTGGTCGTGGCAATGCTTTTATGAAATTAAAATACTACAAAAAAGCACAAGAAGACTTTACACTTGCGATTGAAATTAAACCCGATAATCCTCAAGGCTTTATGAATAGGGGAATGGCTTTTAGAGAGGATAAGAGAAATAGCGACGCTGCACGTGATTTTAATGAGTTTCTTCGTCTTAGCAAAGGACACAATGTTATGGCTGCAAATCAGGTCAGAGCTTGGCTTAAGAAAAATGATTTACCTGTTGAGGCTTAGATGTGTGGTAGTTTTGCATTATCTGCTAAAACAAAAAATGTGGAAAAATTAGTTAAAGGTTTGAAAATTGATAATGATATTCAAACAAATACTAAATTTGTTCCAGGTAATTATATTCCTAGTGTTATCAATGCTGATCCATCAGTTTTGGTTTACTCTAAATGGGGATTGATTCCATCTTGGTCTAAAGATTCTAAAGCTGCTTTAAAAATGTTTAATGCCAGAGCTGAAACTCTTAGCGAAAAACCTTCATTTAGAAATCTTATTAAGAAAAGAAGATGTTTGATCTTTGCTGATGGGTTTTATGAGTGGAAAGCAAATCCAGATTCAAAATATAAAACTGCTTATTTTTTTAAACTTCAATCAGGAGAGCCGTTCACTTTTGGTGGGCTGTGGGATGTGTGGAATGACTTTCAATCTAATTCAAAAGTTTTGAGTTCTACTATTATTACAACTTTGCCGACTGAGCAAGTAGCAGAAATCCACGACAGAATGCCATTAATCATCCCGGATGAATTGAGAGAAAAATGGCTTTCGGCCGATGAGTTTAATGCTGATGATATTGAATTGCTAACAAAACCCTTCACCAACGAAGAATTTATTATTTCAAAAATTGATAAAGCTTAATCAATTAGTTCAGCAACTACATAGTCATTCTTTATCTCTACAAATTTTATATCTAACAATTTATTCTGAATATCAGCATCAGATTTTAATCTTACATTCACATAATTGCTAGTGTGTCCCATTAAATAGCTATTCTCAGAATTGAATTTTTCTGCCAAGAATCTTTCAGTCTTGTTTAATTGAGAATGATAAAATTCTTGAAGTTTAAAAATTGATAATTCTCTTAATTTATTTGTTCGTTCCTTACGAATAATGTTCTGAACTTTTCCACTAAAAGAAGCAGCAGGAGTATTTCTGCGTTCAGAATAAGTAAAAACATGAAGGTAAGACACTTGAAGATTATCAATAAGATTATAAGAATCATTATAGAATTGTTCAGTTTCGCCAGGAAATCCGGCAATAACATCAATCCCGATACAGCAATCAGGAATAATATCTTTAATACCACCAATCAAGTCAGTAAATTTCTCAGAATTATATCTTCTCTTCATCAATTTCAATACATCATTTGAGCCATTTTGCAAAGGAATATGAAAATGATTGCAAAAGTTATCAGAATTTTTTACAATTTCAATCATTTCCTGAGTCAATAAATTAGGTTCAATCGATGAAATACGAAACCTAATGCCAAAATCATTATCCCTAATAAACTTCATTACATCCAGAAATTTTTCGCCGCTAGGAGATTCGTATTCGCCTAAATTAATACCTGTGAGTACAGCTTCTTTATATCCGGCTTGTTGTATCAATTTAATTTGTTCGGGTAAGTCTCTAAAAGTCATGCCCCGATTAGCTCCTCTAGCTTTAGGAATAGTGCAATAAGTGCAGGAATAATCGCATCCATCTTGAATTTTGAGAAAAGCACGCGCACGAGACTCATTATCAGCAGAATAAGCAGGATCAAAATGTAGATCTTTTAGATCCGAAACATTTACAGATTTGTGAATAAAATCATGAGATAATTTTCCATCTTTGCCTAATGCTTCAATTATATCAGGAATTTCAAATTTTTCTTTAATCCCGAAAACAGCATCAAGCTCGGGAAATTCTTTTATTTCTTCAGAATTCAACTGAGCAAAACAACCAAAAATACCAATAAATGCATTTGGAGCTTCGCGTCTGGCTCTGCGCATCACTTTGCGGCAGTCAGAATCTGCTTTGTTTGTTACTGTACATGTATTGATTAAAATAACATCAGCAGAAGAATTATCTTCAGTTATTTCATGTCCTCTTTTTTCAAAAATATCTTTAAGCTTGGAAGTTTCAGCAAAATTTACTTTACAACCAATATTAATCAAATTTATTTTCATTAAAATTAATTCCCGAAGTCAAATTCAACCATAACCGGACAGTGATCAGAGCCATGAACATCAGGAAATTGATCAGCCGATTTTAAATATTTCAAGAGAGAATTGCTAATAAAATGATAATCCAGTCGCCATCCCACGTTTCTTTCGCGAGCACGAGCGCGATTGGACCACCAAGTGTAGTTTCCATTATCCTTAACAAATTGTCTATATGAATCGATCATACCAATTTCATTCAGTTTATCTAATTTTTCTCTTTCGATGGGCATAAAACCCGAGGTGCCAATGTTTTCATCTGGGCGAGCAAGATCAATTTCGTGGTGGGCGGTATTATAATCGCCTGCAACAACAACAGATTTGCCTTTGTCTAATAGATTTTTAATATAATCAGTCAGTGCATCATAAAAATCTAATTTAAAAGTAAGCCTTTCGTGATCTGCATAACCTTTAGGAAAATACACTCCGAAATGAATAAATTGATCAAATTCACTAATTAATATACGCCCTTCATCATCGAACTTTGGAATACCAATACCATAATTAACTGAAATTGGTTTTATTTTAGTAAAAAGGGCAGTCCCAGAATATCCCTTTTTGACTTTGCAATCATTATAGTAATAATAATAACCTTCGGGAGAAATCAATTCTGGTTTTATTTGATCTTGCGAAGCTTTAGTTTCCTGAATACAAATCAAGTCAGGATTTTCTTTATAAACAAAATCAAAAAATTTATTTTCTTGAGTAACAACATCAAATCTTCTACTTGGATTTTGCCCTGTTACGGCTCTAATCCCATTTACATTCCAGGAAACCAATTTCATATATATATTCCTTATGGTGAAAGTCTATCAATAGTCCATATACCGTTTTCAAGCTTATACTTGAATCTATCGTGGAGTCGGCTTTCGCGTCCTTGCCAAAATTCAAATTTTTCGGGGACAAGCCTATATCCACCCCAGAAAGGAGGTAATGGCACATGAGTAGGATATTTAACAATTAATTTAGCAACTTTTCTCATCAAAGTGAATCTGCTCTTTAGCACTGAGCTTTGCTCAGAAGCCCAAGCACCGATTCTGCTGGTATATGGTCGGCTTTGAAAATATTTATCTGATTCTTCGGGACTTGTTTTATCAACTTTTCCATCAATTCTTATTTGTCTTTCGTGTTTGTCCCAAAAAAATAAAATTGAAGCATAATTATTTACACTTAATTCACTACCTTTTTGGCTTTCATAATTTGTATAAAAAACAAATCCATTCGAGTCGAAACCTTTCAATAAAACTATTCTTGAAGATGGTCTTCCAAGAGCATCAACAGTAGAAACCGCCATAGCGTTTGGATCTTTATAATCGGCAGCAACTGCTTCGTCAAACCAAATTTTAAACTGAACAAACGGGTCTTTTGCAATAGATTTTTCGTCTAATTTAAACTTACCGTAATCATGTCTTATATCGCCAATATTCATTTATTCTTTCCTTATATAAAACAGGTGGCTTGATTGCATCAAACCACCTGATAAAACGAATTCCTTCGTTAAAAATTATTTAACTACATTTAATTTTGCATAGTAATATTTGTTATCAATTAGAACTCTAACTGAATATACTCCATTACTTAAGCTTGCAAAATCTAACTGGTATTTATTATTATCCAATTTTTGAATGCTTAGATTATGTTCATTTCCATTAATATCAAAGATTTTAATTGCATCTATTGTTTCGATTGGTTCGCTCAATTCAAGCATTGCATAGTCTGAAGATGGATTTGGGTAAACCCAAGCAATGTCATTATTATCTTCAAAAATGTCAGTGCTATTGCCGGTTCTAAATGTGAAAATACTTGAATAATCACCAGTACCAACCGAATTCTTAGCAGCAACTCTCCAATAATATGTTGAATTTTTATATAATTTGTTTGCAGGAACTATATAAAATGTATCAACAATACTTTTAGCGTCAATAAATAAAGTAGTTGGGGAGAATGCATTGCTATTAGAAACTTGTAGGTTATAAGATTCAGCTTTTGGATTTTTATTCCAAATCAATTTTGGTACGGTAGAAATATCACTTGAATTATTTGGAGGATAAGACAAATTTGTAATACCAGGACCAGCTGCTTTTGTTGAGAAACTCCATATTGAAGACCCTTCAGCATCTCCAATCATATTTCTTGAAAATACTTGCCAGTAATACTTAGTATCTTCGATCAAACCCGAAACTTCAACACTAGTACCAACAACATCATCTTCGAAAATAACAGTTTCAAACTGTGAATCCATAGCAACCATTACATAATATGAATCTGCATCTTTTGCAGCATTCCATTTTAGAGTAACTTTAGTGTCTTGATTTTTTGCACCATTTGATGGAGTGCTTAATGATGCTACTTCAGGTAAATTGCCAACAGGCTCAGAAGTGAGTTTAAACCAATAAGAGTAATCTTTAGTATTTCCTTTGTATTTAACATTTTTGATAGTAACCAAATATCTGGTTTCTTCAATCAAATCACTTGATGGCATCCATTTAATACAATTGGGCACACCATAACCATCATTGTCGGTTTTTATGCTTGCAATATTAACTTTTTGGCCTGATTCGGTCTTCATTTCAATTGTCGCAGATTTAAAATCGACTGCTTGATTATTCCAATAATTCGCCTTATCAAAAATAGCAGTAAATGAAAGATACCAACTGTCACCCAAGTCTGTATAATATAAATCGACAGGATAGTTTTGGAATGGATATGCAACAAAATCAGAATTCCAATCACTAATATCTTGTTTGTCGTTACTAATTACATAAATAGACATACCGGCAATGTTCATACCTTGATTTTTGCTTGCACCATCAGCTCTGCCAAAAGCAATAAATTTCAAATATGGATCAATAATCCACCTGCGGTGGCCACATGCTTCGATATTATTATCAATCATCCAGGAACGTACCGAATATTCGCAAGGGATGGTCTGGGAGCTCATATACCATTGCACAAACAAATTAGAATTTTCCGAACCGGTATATCCATCTTGCGACCAGCAACTCCAGTTTTGTGGTGGTTGATGCGATAATTGTTCATTTGCAGCAGTAAGTAATGCAGATTTGGCAGCTTTCATGTCGTAGCTCTTGTCATAAACAACTGGTTTTAATCCATGAAGTGCTCGGATATTATTTACGTAATTCAATACTTTTGTTTTTTCTTCTTCGAGTAATAGTCCTTCTTTGCAATTTTTTACGTCCGGTTGTTGAGTATAAAACTGAGAAAAACCGGAAAATAGGCTTGAGTTGCTAGCAAAAACCAATAGAAGAACTAAGAATAGTTTAGTAAAATTCATTTTCATAGTATTCCGCCAAATATTCATAATTAATTAATTAACATTATAAT
>CAZBNQ010000162.1:0-6540 GCA_964493035.1 uncultured Hyphomicrobiales bacterium
GATTATTGTTGCATTATTAACCTTGGCATTTGCCACAGTTTCTGTATTATTATATCTAAGAAAAAATGATGCAAGGCTAATCAAGTATAAACTAAAAATTGGAAAATACTTGCTTTTGCTAAATGCTATGGCTGTAGGAGCTTATGCTCAAGAAGAGGAAACTTCCTGCTACTTAGTGCCATCTGGTAAATTATACCAATTTCCTATCATATTTTCTGTTAACCATATTAATAATTACGAACAAGATCATGATTTTAAGTCCTCCACTATTACTCCTGATATAAATCCTGAATTTAAAACCAAAAGAGGAATAGAACTTGGTCTTGGTTATAGGTATTATATTGGAAAACCTATGACTAGAAACCAATTTGTATCTATATTACTAAATTATAAATCAACTGCTTCAGAATCAAAGCGATTAATTACAAACCAAGAGTATATAGCAAAGATTATAGATAGAAAAAATGCTAATGCTTATGATTATAGAACTTATGATCAATCATCCTTTGGAGTTGATATGTCTTATGCTTATCAACCTTTTCAAAGTGGTTTTTATATTTCAGGCGGCTTTTTTGCATCAAGTATCTTATCGTCAAAATATTCTGAAAAAATTAAACTTATTGATAGTTCAAATTTTTTAGCTCATCCTGATTTTAAAAATTATGAAGATGATAAAAAGACTGCTGTATTATTCAAAGATGAAATTAAAAATACAAATAATATTAATTATGGTCTTAGATTTGAAACTGGATTTGAATTCTATTTCAAAAGAGTGACATTAAATCCCACAATTTCATATAGTTATTCGATTAATAAGCAAATAAAAAACTATGATTGGTCGGTTCACAGTCTGAATATTGGATTAAATATAATAATAACCTTTACTTATCAAGAAGAATTTTAAAAATAAATCATGAAAAAAACATTCTATATCCCGATTATTGTTGCATTATTAACCTTGGCATTTGCCACAGTTTCTGTATTATTATATTTAAGAAAAAATGATGCAAGACTAATTAAGTATAAACTAAAAATTGGGAAATACTTGCTTTTGCTTAATGCTATGGCTGTAGGAGCTTATGCTCAAGATGATTTTGAAACAACATGTTATATAGGTGCATTCCCAAGAAAAAATGTATTTATGGGTATAGATTTTGGCACTAATGTCACAATGATAAATAATTTCGATTATTATCCAAGTGCTATTTCTCCACATGTAGAACCCAAATTAAATAATCGAAATGGATTCAATCTTGGACTGGTTTATTATCATTTTCTCGAAAATATTCATTCTAAACACAAATTATCGGTCAAATTAAATTACAAAACAAAAAAATTTGATACCAAAACAGAAATCAACTCAAAAGAATATAAAACTTCTGTCATCAATAACACTCAATCCAATCTTTTTGATATAATTGAATATAATTCTGACTGGATTGCGTTTTCAACTGATTATCATTATCAACCAATCTTATATTATGGACTTAATTTCAATATTGGATTTACTTTAGAACAAAACCTCAATAGTAAATTTAAAGAATCTTTAGAAATTGAAGATGAGACAAATCAAACATCATTCATGAGAAAAGAGGAAATAAAATCAATTAGCAAAGATGGCAAAACTGCTATTATTTTCAATGATTTTTCGGATTATAATAAAATTGCTGTAGCTTTCAATACTGGTGTTTCATATCAAATAAATCTAAACAATATAATTTTATCACCATATTTTGAATATAACTATTATTTAACCAAAGTAAAATATAATAATGAATGGAAAAATAATAGTATATCAATAGGTATAGATTTATTATTCAAAATAGAAATATAAAAAAAAACCGTTGAAAGATTAATCCAACGGTTTTTTTACAATTTAATAATAGTCTATTATTTATCGGCTTCACCCATAACCGGATCAATTGATCCAATAGCCAAAATAACATCAGCAATCATAGAACCATTAACCATATAAGCCAAGCTTTGCAGATTGGAAGTAGAAGGAGAGCGAATTTTCATTTTCCAAGGATGTCCGGTTCCATCCGAAACAATAAAGAACCCTAATTCTCCTTTTGGAGCTTCAATAGCAGTATAAGTTTCGCCTGGTTCGGGAGCAGCACCAAAATTAATCAACATAAAATCATTAATTAATTCTTCCATCTTGGTATAAACTTCAGCTTTTCTAGGCAAAACAGCTTTAGGTTTTTTGGCAATAATATCGCCTTTAGGCATGTTATCTAATATCTGATAAAGCATTTTCAAGCTTTGCTTCATTTCTTGAACTCTAACCATATATCTAGCCCAAACATCGCCTTCGGTATAAGTAATTACGTCAAAATCTAATTCATTATATACCAAATAAGGTTCGTCGCGACGAAGGTCGCGAGGCACTCCCGATCCTCTCAAAGTCGGTCCGGTGAGCCCAAGTTCAATAGCTTTTTCTCTAGGCACATGGCAAATACCAGAAACTCTATTCAGGAATATTTTGTTACGGTTTACTAATTTCTCTGCATATTGAAGTTGTGATGGGAAATCATCCATCCAAACTTTCAATTTAGCAAGAGCATCTTCAGGGATATCATTAGCAACTCCACCAATTCTAGTATAGGAAGTAGTGAAACGAGCTCCACAAATCAGCTCAATAATATCATAGAGCTTTTCTCTTTCAGTAAAAGTCCACAAAAGCATAGTCAAAGCTCCGGCATCCATACAAGTAGAGCCCATAGCCATCAAATGAGATGAAATTCTAGCAAGCTCAGCAACTAAAGTTCTAATCCATTGAGCACGGATAGGAGTTTCAATTCCTAAAGCATTTTCAATTGCTAATGTGATAGCCACGTTATTCGAAAGTGGAGAAAGATAGTCCAATCTGTCTGTATGAGGAATAAACTCATGGTAAGTAACGTTTTCGGCTAATTTTTCATATCCTCTGTGGAGATAACCTAATTCGGGAATACAATTAATAACTGTTTCGCCATCAAGACGCAACAGCACTCTCAACACACCGTGAGTGGCAGGGTGTTGGGGTCCCATATTCAAAACCATATCATTTTCGAGTGGATCATCAATAATTAATGAAGTATCCTGCCCGAGCAATTTCTTATAAATCTTACTATGTCGGTTGCGTAATAGTGTATCGACTCCCTCTTTAGTCTTTATATTCATATTTTCTCCGTCAAACCAAATCTCATTTTAATCAATCTCAAACGTATATAAACTAATAATTTCGAATAATATTTTATAAAAAATGCCGATTTAAGCTACATTTTCAATAATCATAGCATTAGCTTCGCCGCCGCCAATACATAAAGTTGCTAATCCATACTTTTTGTTGTATCTTTTAAGTGCATATATTAATGTTGTTAGTATTCTTGCGCCTGATGCACCGATCGGATGTCCAATAGAAACAGCTCCACCATGAATATTGATTTTTTCTAATGGGATGCCAAGATTCTTTTGAGCAAAAATTGGTACTACAGCAAATGCTTCGTTGATTTCGAAAAGATCTATATCTTCGATTTTCATATTTGCTTTTGCCAAAACTTTTTTAATAACTTCTGCAGGAGCAGTTGTAAACCAATCAGGAGCTTGAGCAAAAGAAGCATGGGCAATAATCTTGGCTAAAGGTTTTAATCCTTTTTCGTTAGCATATTTTTCTGAAGAAACTACTAATGCAGCAGCGCCATCATTAATTGAAGAAGCATTTGCGGCAGTAACTGTACCATCCTTTTTGAATGCTGGTTTTAGTTCTCTGATTTTATCAAAATTAACTTTGCCGGGCTCTTCATCCTTTTCAACAATTATTTTACCTTTTCTATCTTCGATTTCTACTTTTACTATTTCATTATCATATAAATTATTTGCCTGTGCCTCGAGAGCTCTTTTGTAACTCATTATTGCAAAATCATCCTGCTCTTCTCGGCTAATATTACACTCGCTGGAGCATAATTCTCCGGCATTTCCCATATGAATTTGATTATAAACATCCCATAATCCATCGTGAATCATTGAGTCAGTAAGCTCACCATTCCCCATTCTATATCCATTTCGAGCCTTGAAAAGCATATATGGAGCATTAGACATAGACTCTTGCCCACCAGCAACTATCAATTCTGCATCCTCGGATTTTATTGCCTGATCTGCAAGCATTACTGATTTCAGCCCCGATCCACACACTTTATTTATTGTCATACATTCTACAGATAGTGGCAAGCCAGCAAAAATTGAAGCTTGGCGCGCGGGTGCCTGTCCTACTCCACCAGTCAACACATTGCCCATAATCACTTCATTGATATCACTAATATCCACTTTTGATTGCTCAACTGCTGCTTTGATTGCAATTGCCCCTAATTTGGGCGATGATAATGATGATAAACTCCCCATGAAAGTTCCTATTGGAGTCCTTTTTGCTGCTAATATTACTGTGCTCATTTTATTTCCTTGATTTATTATATTGTAACGAAAAGTAAAACGTTAAGCTATTTTCATTATTTTAAGCAAACTAATAATTAAGTAACAGTAAGACTTTCCTGATAATCTGCAATT
Organism: uncultured Hyphomicrobiales bacterium; assembly: GCA_964493035.1. GTDB lineage: Bacteria > Bacteroidota > Ignavibacteria > Kapaibacteriales > UBA2268 > JAUQWR01. Next base: position 4,546 of record CAZBNQ010000162.1, read on the forward strand.
TTTTCCATTTCTGATTGTTATTATAAATAAATTAATTCTTGATAATTATAAATTTAATATCTAAATTGATAATTAATGAAACTAAAAAAATGTAACTCCGTAAATAATATAAAAGGAGGATATTATGAAAAAGACTATTTACATATCGCTAGTAGCAATTGCAGGATTAATTGGCATTAGTTCCTGCACTTCAGTTAATAATTATTCCGACGATTCTTGGGGTTATTCTAACAATCGTGGCAAAAAAGAAGCTAAAGAAAGCTACAAATCTAATGCCCAAGTTGAAGATGATCAGAATTATATTGATCAGAATAATTACGTATCTGAGCCAATATATTCTAACCAAAATCAAGTCAACACCGGCTCTACACCTGTTTACTCTGACTCATACCAGACTGATGGTGGACAAACAGTTGTAAATAATTATTATTTTGATAATGATGACATTTGGGTAAGACCATTTAGTAGCCCAAGCTTAATTGCATCACCTTGGTATGCCGCTTTTTCATATTCTCCTGCTCCAAATGTTGTTATTACTGTTGGAGATTATTACAGACCTTGGCATAACTATTACTCACCATTCTGGTACCCAACACCTTACGATCCTTGGTACTATTACAATTATTGGGATTATCCTTATGCATATAACTATAATCCATACTATTGGCATCACAACCATGGATATAATCACTACCCTTATTATAGTGGCTACTATGGCTATGATTATTACGACAGATATAGAACTGCAGGTTATTATCCCTACGATTATTGGCATTCCCGCCCAAGCTCGAGAGATAGACACGTAAATGATTCCCGACGTAATTTTGGTGTTTCCAGAGGTGGTTATAATACAATTCGTGACGACAACTCTAATGTTAGAGGTGGTGGTAGAGTGATTGGTGCTACTCCTTCGAGTGGTTCAATACGAACAAATGATAATAGCAACATTCGTTCAGGCGAAAGACAATCAAATCAAAGAAATGCCTCTGAAAGTGTTTCTCCAAATTCAGGTAATTCTAATACTAATATTAGAAAAAGCAACACGCCAGTCAAGATGGATGCAAATCAACCTGTAAGAAACAACGGTCAGGAAACAAACTCCCGTCAGCCTGCAGGAAATGAAGACATCAAACCAAGTAATAAACCCGTCAGAATAGATGCAAATCAACCTGTAAGAAACAATGGTCAGGAAACAAACTCTCGTCAGCCTGCCGGTAATGAGCACATAAGATCGAATGACAAACCACAAAGAACTGATTCGCCAGCCCCTAATGGCAGCCGTGAAATCAGAAACGAAAATCCTAGTCCAAGACGAGAAACTAATGAAGCTCCACAGCGAAATAATGGAGATTCTCCAAGAAGAAGAATGGACTCTGATAATTTTAATAGCTCAAATTCAAGTCCAAGACCATCAAAAAATATGGACTTCACTCCTCAGCCTAGTTCTAATGAATCTAGAAGAACTGAATCAAGTCCAGTTAGAAACGAGAGACAACAATTTACTCCACAACCTCAAAGAGAGCAAACTTCAAGTCCTGTTCAAAGACGTGAATCAGAAGAAAGAGTAAGACAATCATCTCCTTCAATTTCTCAACCACGCCAAGCAGAACCAAGAAGAGAAAGCTATACTCCTCCTCCATCACGCTCCGGATCGGAAGGTAATAGTCGAAGAAGTGAACCACAACCAAGAAATAATGACAATAATAGCGGCTCATCAAGGAGATCGAGATAATGAAGGTAAAACTTTTAGCATTTGTAGCTTTGATATTATTTGCTTATAATTCTGCAAACGCTCAGTTTATTGAAGATGCACTCAGGCTTACAAATCAAAATGGCTTGATCAGCCCTAGAGTATCTGCTTTGAATATAGGATATTACGGCATTGCTGATGACATTGGTGCTATGTTGTACAATCCTGCAGGGCTTACTCTGATTGGGAAAAATGAATTATCCGCTAGCTTTGGCTTTTCAAGAAATACTAATACTAGCGATTTT
>CAZBNQ010000163.1:0-6536 GCA_964493035.1 uncultured Hyphomicrobiales bacterium
TTATTTTAAAATATTTATTTCACCACTTATTTCGTGTCCCTTATAGGAAATAATTAAAATGTATTTGCCTGACGCGAAATTGTTAAGTTCAATCAACATTTCAGATTGAATATTTGAAAAATATTTTTCAGGAATTTCTAATAATTTATTCCCGTTAAGATCAAATATTTTTGCAGCGACAAATCCCGGCTCAGGAATTTTAAATCCAATATTAATTTTGGAACTTGCAGGATTAGGATAAATTCTATCAATTTGATAGCCTTCAATAGTGCGATCTTGCGAAACACTATTAGGAACAACAATTTTAAACATTTCCGTTCTACCATATTCCATTTCAGGGTCATTATTCCAAATAGCTCTGATAATTGCTTGTTCGCTGCTTTTTTCCGGTACGAGCCAGTTTTTATAATAAACCGTTGCAGCGACATCAGTAATCTCAGTCTGCCAGCTATTACCACCATCAGTGCTAAGCTGCATATCAAAGTTTTGAACTCCCGACGAACTCCATCTCACTTTATAATATTTATTAGCAATCAAGGCTTCACCATTTTTAGGAGCTTTAAAGACCAAAGTGCCGTTCAAAATTTTAAACAAACCGCTACGAGCAAGCTCCACATCAGTATCAGCGTCAATCATTCTTACGACAGCAGATTTGGTAGTGACGTTTGGAATTTTCCAAGCAGTTTCGCTCAGATTAGACATAACAGTAGAGCCAATCGGCTTCCAATTAGAACCGGCATCGGAGGAGAATTCGAAGCGGACTCTATCAGAACCAATCACAGACCATCTAATTTTATCGGAAGCTCCACCAGAATAGACTGCATCATCAGTGGAAGGTCTGATGAGCTGAGCAAAATTGGCAACTATCGAGAAATAAGAATTAGATCTGTCGAGCTCTGTATTGGTTTCAGCATCGACTATTCTCATAAGGCAATAGTCCGATAAAATATCGGGGCTAGTCCATTCAAAAGTTTTTACATCAACCGCTAAAGGATCGCTATTGAGTTTTTTCCAAGTAACACCGGCATCAGTCGATAGTTCTAAATAAACATCTGATTTGCCATCAGTATTCCATCTAGCTTTATATTTCCTTTTTGGAGAAAGTTTTTCTCCTCCGTTAGGAGAAATCATTTCAGCTTTATACATTAATATAGACGGAATTGTTTCGAATATGCCGTATTGAGTAGCATCGCGATTGTCGGTAGTCAATACAATTTTGCTATCGTGCCAAGCAAATTGGAGAGCGCCTTTTTTGTTTTTGATCGAAAATCTTAAAGTACCAAGATAAGTTTTCTCATTTGGTACGGATTCACCACCAAGATTAGCATAAGCATCATAGTCCACTTCAATAGTTCTAACGTTAGGAAGAGGATTTTCTGCTTTGCTAGTTGGAGCTGTGCGCAGCGCTGAATAGCCTTTTGCAGGTTTGTTGCTGAATATTACTGAATCGGCTCCAATAAGTGAATGGAAATCGAGCGAGTTTGTATTATATGTGATTGCGAAAGTACAATTCGCTAATCCAAATTTTGATCCTAAATTTTGAATATAAAATTTTACATCGACAAAATTTGTATCGTTTTTGACTTCAGCGCTTACTTTATAATTGAGACCAACTAATTTCTTATCAGTTACTTTTGCATTGTCAATAATTGATGTGCGTATTTTAGCATTTTCGTTGAAGAAAATTGAGAGTTGTGGATTTTCCGGAGCAACGACATTAAAAGGATCTTTGAGCCATTGCGGGCCAAATCCATTAATAATAGGAGGAATAGTCTCATTATAAATAGACGAAACTTTTCCGAAGTTGCGATCGACAATTGTTCTATCCAATCCATTAATAACATTATCGCCGGTAATATCTGAACGAGGATTAGAAGTGCCATCATCAAGTCTTACCAAAACTCTATCGTAGGAATTAATTTGTTTGTCTCGATCGACATCACCGCCAACCATAGCAGCCATAGAGTTTGCCACACCGATCTGTCCTCCATTAAAAATAAGACCGGTTGTAGAATATTCAACATTAGTTTTAGTACTTACAGCAGATCCTTTAGCAGTATATAAACTACCTTGCCAAGGATTGGATGTAGCGCTTGTTAATACATTATTATCGACACCATTCCATGAGCTAAAGTCCCAGCCTGATTCGATTTGCCAGGTAGAAGAAATATCGCCAGTAAACTCGAATGGAGCAGGGAAGCGCGACATTATAGGAAGATGGTTCAGATGTTCGACCAGAACCCAATATCTACCATTAGTGAGGTTGGTAAACACAAAATTTGCGTTAGCAAACTTAAAATTGCCGGCATTTTTATTTACAGGATCTCTATCGGCATAGCCAAGTTTTGATTCGACGGTAGAACCAGCTTTATCCCCGATTTCATTTCCATTATCTTTATATAATTGTATTCTCAGACCACCTTTATCGAACGAAGAACCAAGGCGAGTAAGCAATGTACCGGCAGATGAGCCTCTGTGGTAGCCTTCGAGCAGTACTCTTACAGTGAAATTACTTGAAGGAGTAATGGTAAACAAAGGACCTTCGGTTCTAATAGTTTTTGTTTCGCCATTAATTGTATATTTTCCTGTAAGTCTCAGTCTGGCATTTGTCAAAGAAGCAGACAAAGGACCCATATCATTAAATACGCCGTCGTTATTTTCATCTGGATCGGCAATGGACATGTTTAATGCACTGGCAAAATATATGTCGCTACCAGTTCCTTTAGAACGATATTTGTCGTCGTTGGGAAGGCTCATAGCATCTTTAGTATTGCCATTCCAAAAATCACTGCCCACAAATTGGTATGGTTGAATTACATTGCCGCCACCGCCTCTAATTGAAAATTCGAGTGAAGGTGTGATTTGCGGAGCACCTGTAGAAAATCCGGTGCCATCATAATAGTTGCCTGCCCAGCGGACTCTTGCTTCTGTGTTTGAGTTTTCGATGCTTTGTCTGAATGCCGGCTCTACTAATTTGATAAATGGTTCGACTGGTTTAAATTCTACATCAGTACCAAAATTGCGAACAATTGAGTTGTTAGTTGCAGAGATCGAAGTCGAACGATTCATACCATTTATAATAAATCCACCACCATTAAAGCTATAAGCTGAGTGGAGATTGTTTTTAAATGCTGCTTGTAAATCTTTTGAATTGACAGTAAGTGCTGATTGGACAAATAAAGTCAATGGTGTTGGCTCTTCGCCACTAATAGAGAGATTGTTTGGAATACCTTTCCATAATCTTACTTCTTTAATCTCGCCTACAAAACTTACTGCAGTAGCTGCCGAAGGAGGATTGTAGCCTATATATAGAGGATATGAGTTGTTTGGATTTACTTCAATTGTATCTCCAATTTTTTGTTGTAACTCATTATCTCTATGAACATTACCATCAATGTAAAATCTGACTTCGGCTTTGCCTTCAGAACCATTGCGAGTGAAAAGTACTCCAACATGAGTCCAGGAAGAATCTTGATTGACAGAATTTGGAGGAACAATAAGCCTTGTAGAATCGCTAATAGCAGTCCTTTCTGTACCGTTTTTGTCAGTAACAGTAAAAGAAAGTTGTCCATTTTGAAGAAGTCGAAGAGCATAATGAATAGTGCCATCTGCATCATCTACTTTTTCAATAATTGGGAAAAAACCTTCGTTGTCGTTTGGAAATCTATAAGGCTTAATCCAAGCTTCGAAGAAAGCGCTATTTCCCGATATATTCATAGCTTCATTACCATTAACCTTGAGGATGCTTCCTTCTTGCATTTTAATTCCAAAGAAAGGAGCAATTGTAAATGGTTTAGAAATATCATAGAGATTGTTTTGTGTGTTGGCAGAAGTACCTCTAATTTTAAGAATAGCAGTGCGAGAATATGGGCTGATAGTTCTCAAATTAGCATTTGCATTGTTGTTTAAATAAGGCTGCCATACAGCTCTATTGGATTCGACATCAGGAGCATTATTAGCACCTAATGTTTGATTTGCAGGATTTTTTACTAAATTCCAAGTTTGTGCATTATCGATAGAATACTCAATTTCCACATCTTTCGAACCAAGAGCAGCAATATCGCCCAATCCATAAGCAATCCACCTGATTTCAAAATCTTCATTGATTTTATTTGTAATACCACTACCTTTTTGAGGTGATGTGATTTTGATATGAGGTTGATCAGGACGGAAATTTGCTTTTGTATTATCGACAACATTATTTTCAACATATTCAACTAAATTGGAAGAATTTTGGTAGGTTTGGTCATTAGCAAGATCGGACAAAGTACCTTCGAAAGAGTAATAAATTTCCAAACCACGACGAATATCTCCATAAGTAGCAACATTAGTCGGATTGACAATACCGCCAGCCAAACCTCTGATTTCGTCTTGAGTGAGAGCAGATCTCCAAACTCTAACGCTTTTAAGTCCTGCATTTGTAAATCTTGTAGCATCTATAGCATCATTAGGATTGACCCCAATCCAAATAGGATGGCTTGTAGTCATCATTCTAATATCATTAGCATTATTATTTGTAAATTTATCAACTAATTCGCCATTTACATAAAGTGCGATTACATTATCTTTGACTGTAGCAGCAAGATGAGTCCAATTGCCAGAATGCAATTGATTAAGCGGAGATGCAGCTGATGCAACGGGAATTGAGTCCTGAATAGCAGTAACTTCGCCTAAATAAATATTATTAGGAGCATCGCCTCGAGCAAGAATTTCTCTTACTCTGAAAGCTGGAAGATAACCATCTTTGAGGTAAAGCATCCAAGCACCTTCGTTTGATCCGAAAGTTTCTGTACTGCCAGGACCACCGCTCGAAGCTACAATAGCTGGTTCCGAACCTGCAGCTTTATAGCTGTTGAGGTTTACCCATGCTTCTACTGTTAATTGAGTAGGATTTGAAAAGCTGTTTATCGTTCTCAAGTATTGGTTGTTACCATTCAATTGCAAGAAAAACAATCTACCCAAGATAAATCTAAAATCGTTAATATCAGATTGATTGCTAATCGACTTAGTATTGAGAGGATTGCCGAAATTTCCGGCTAATCTTGTAATTCTCATTCTAGCTTGTTCGCTTCTCTCCACGAAATTAGGGTTTTTAGTCCAAATAATTCTAAGCGGTTCGCGATAATTAGCCATTTTGATTTGAGCACCGGACTGAGTAGTAATCGTATAAGCAGCACCGCCTTTTGGCTCAAATATTTCACCGGTTCTATAAGCCGCATTATTAGAAATTGAAGAAGCAGGTCTGTCTGTTTCGGTAACACGACCGATTTCAACCCAATTAGTGCCATTATCAAGAGAATATTCAACAAGGTAGCTGACATCTTCATCCACAGCCGGTGGCGGAGTGGATGGAGCAGTTACCAAAGCAGGATTGAAGCTGCGTTCGAAATATATTGGGTAGCCACTATCTGCATAGTCAGTAAGTAACATTGGATAAGCTTGGTCTCTATCGACAACCATACCGTCAAAATTAGGGGAAATAATTGTGATACCAACCACTTTATATTGAGGATCAGGATCGACAAATCTGACCTGAGTTTCTATATCATTACCATTTACGTCAAAGATTCTAATATCGCCCGGTAGAATACTTTTGCTCCATGCAATTTGAGCAAGGCTGGAGTCGGATGGATTGCCGATAATATCAAAAACGAGTTTGCCGAGGAAACTGCCTTTTCCGCTATTTGATGGTTCAAGTCCGAGAGTACCAAGCTTGTCTAAAGTAATTTCTAGGGAGTAGTAGCCATTACTATAGGATTGGACGCCCAATGCTTGATAGCCATTTGCATTGTTGAATCTGCTTTCAATTGGAATTATTGGGTTGGATATGCTGTTATCGATTCGAATAATTGAATCGGTACTTGAAGGATTCTGCACAGTAGCCGGTTTTAGGAAAGTACTCGAATACTGAACAACTAAAGAAGCATAACCCAATTTAGGTGCAGAACTACTAATAGATTTAGCCCAAATTTCGACATGTAATTGGTCGAAAGCTCTTCTTGGCTTAAGCATTAATTCATATACTTGAGAATAAGAATTCTCAAAGCTTAAGAATATCGCAGCGGCTAATATTAGCCATTTTATTTTAAATAATCGAATAATCGACATTAGCACTCCCAAAATAATTTCATTCAAGCCCGACGAATCTCTTAAATTATCGGCAGATTAGGCAATTAACTTTAAAAGACTAATCCAAAAGTATAATAAACAAAAAATATGCCATGGGCTGAAAATGCTTTGAGAGTAGGCTGTTTTTCGGTTTATTTATATTGGATTAATACTTTTAAAATTTCATATTTTGCCAATAGTTTATAGTTTGGCAAATATGACACTATTTAGTCATTTTCAAAAATGAAGTAAATATTACTTGCAATTGCCCTAACACAATAAAAATTCATTTGCTTAGTAGCTTAAAATCTAATATATTGTCATCGTTTGTTTACAATCTTAAAGGTGTTGTGGAAGAAATATCATTAAACAAAAACAGAGCTAAGATTGTAAGATCATGAACAAGTAGCTATTGATTGGTTGTTCAA
>CAZBNQ010000164.1:0-6463 GCA_964493035.1 uncultured Hyphomicrobiales bacterium
TTAATTACATTCAATTTATTACATTTACAAAAAATATGCCATAAAATATAATGAGCCTGAATCCAAAACTTTTAGATTCGGCAAAGTATAATTTAAGTAATTTTTCTATGCATTAAAAATTTATTTATAAACAACCTCACTTATTAATTCAATTTTACTTTAGAGTTCATTTTTTCTGCGTGCCTAATTAATTCAAACACGAAAATGACAATCCTATGCCAGAATTATCATCCAAAACTATTTTTCTTTCCTTAATTTATTGCCTTTAAAGAGAATCTGTGTTTATTCTCTTTATGCTGCAAAACAAATTTAATTTATATTTATATTAAATGCAAATGTTTTTATCGATTTTTTATCTTAAATTTGCATTATTTTTTATTGGTTTAGATGTAATTATGAAACTTGATTCTTTGATTAAACACTCTGCTTCGCTTTATAAGATAATTGTAAAGTCTCCTCAACCCTCAGATAAAATAGCTAGCGAATACTTCCGCAGCAAAAAATACTTAGGTAGTAAAGATCGTAAGATCATCTCCGAGTTGGTATTCTTTACTCTTCGTAATAAATTATTATGCGAATTTTCTTATTCTGCCTTCCCTGTTGAGCTTGCGAAAATGTCAAAGAACGTTTTGTCTGAATTTCCAGACCTCCCTACAATTATTTTTAGTTTGCTTCTAAATCAAACAATTTTAGATCAAAAAATTGATTTCTTCTCTCTTTTCCCTGAGTCACTTTTCGATTCATCTATTGATTTTACCTCAAATATCCAAACATCAATAATAAACCTTTTCGATACGACGGAAAATTTATCTAAAAATTGGATTGATGAACTAATTAATTTAATCTTTGTAATTAATAATTCATTCAATAACTTAAACCCAAACTCACCTGATTATCAGCAAAAATTCATTGAATATTTACAAATATACAAATCTTTTCCTGAATGGATTATTAAAAATCTATTAATTTCATCCAAATTTTCTTTAGAAAGCTTGCATAAGTTAGCTAATGCCTACCTATCACCTGCAGATGTCTGTATTAGATTTAATCATAATCTGCTCAGTGTTTCCGAAATTAGTAATGGATTAGCCGAAGAAGGCATTGATACTACAAAAGGCTTGATTTCGCCTGTGTGCCTCAGACTTACTCGTAGAGCCCAATTGGCCGAAAGCCAGTTCTTCAAAAATGGTAGTATTGAAGTTCAAGACGAAGGTAGCCAGCTTATTTCATTTGCTCTTGGTGTCGACCCCAAAGATAAAGTTTTGGATGCATGTGCCGGTGCCGGTGGCAAATCCCTTCATATAGCAGCTTTACAAAATAATCAAGGCACTATCGTTTCTTCAGATACTGAATTTATGCGTATCAAAGAATTGTCTAAACGCGCTCAAAGAGCAGGTCTTGACTCTATCAATACATTCATTCTTCAAAAAAATATCTTTAAACCTCTGAATAATTCTAAATTTAGAGTTTTGGAAAACTCCTTCGATGCTGTGCTTGTTGATGCTCCTTGCTCAGGAATGGGAACTCTTCGACGTGATCCTATGAAAAAATATAGAACGACCGAACGACTTGTAAGCAAACTTGCTGCTAAACAATTGGAAATTCTTCAATATTATTCGAAATTTGTAAAATCCGGTGGTGTTTTGGTCTATGCTACCTGCTCTATATTAGCTATTGAAAATGATGATGTTGTAGCTAAATTTCTTGATAATAATTCAGATTTCGTACCTGATGCCTTGAAATCTGTCTTCGAAAAATATGATATTAATATTCCTTTTCTTGATAATGAAGATTTTAAACTAACTTTATATCCGCATTTATATAAAACTGACGGTTTCTTTATGGCAAGAATGAGAAAGGTATAGTGTAGAAATTTATACACAACTGTGTAAATAATTCCACACTATTCTTCTATCGAATCTTCTAATTCGAGCCATCTCATTGTTGCTATATCAATTTCATCATTTAATTGGCTGAGTTGTTGGCTCAATTCAGCTAATTTATTATAATCACTAATATCACCTTTCGACAATAATTCCTCTAAATCTGACTTTGCCTTTTCTAATTGTGGAATCTTAATATTTAATTCGTCATATTCTCTTTGTTCCATGTAAGCAAGTTTCTTTTTAATTTTATTTTTCTCTTGCTTAACTTCTACTTTTATTTTTTCGCGATTTTGATTCCTAAGTTCTGCCTCTTTTTTCTCAAGATAATTGGAATAGTTGCCAGGATACTCTTTGATATTGCCTTCACCATCAAAACTAAGGATAAAATTGACGGTTCTATCGAGAAAAGCTCTATCATGTGATACAATTATCAAGACCCCATAAAAATCATCCAAATATTCTTCCAATGCTGTAAGGGTCTGCAGATCGAAATCATTTGTCGGCTCATCAAGCAATAATACATTAGGATTTGCCATTAATACTCTCACCAGAGCCAATCGTCTTCTTTCGCCTCCTGATAGAGTAGAAATCAAAGAACTATGCTGATATCTTGGAAAATTAAACATATCGAGCATATCGCGAGTAGTAAGATATCTATCCCGACCTTCGCCTACGTCAATAAATTCTGCAATTTCTTTAAGCGATCCCGCAACGCTCATTCCCGGTTTCAAATCGATAATTTCTTGTCTGAAATATCCTATTTTTGCAGATCCACCAATCTCTACTCGTCCTTTGTCCGGCTGTTGATAGCCAGCCAATACACTTAATAAAGTTGATTTACCTGTACCATTCGGTCCAATTATACCTATTCTATCCTTTGGCTTGGCAAGATAAGTAAAATCTTTGAAAAGTATTTGATTAGCAATTTTTTTATATATATTATGTGCTTCAATAATTCTGGAACCCATAAATGATTTGCCAAGCTCAATTTTTATCTTTTTATCTTTTGTTGTAATTGTTTGCTTTTTCAAAACATCAATCCAATCAACTCTGCTTCTCTGTTTTGTACGTCTTGCTTTTGCACCCTTTTGAAGCCAGGCAAGCTCGGTACGCAATCGAGATAAAGTATGTGTCAAAGTAGATTGTTTAGTTTTTACGTAATTTTCCTTTTTTTCGAGATATTCTTCATAATTGCCTGGATATGAAAATATTTTATTTTCATCGATTTCAATAATTTTAGTAGCTACAGCATCAAGAAAATATCTATCGTGAGTAACAAAAAGCAAAGATGTTTTAGAAGATTGAAGCCTGTCTTGCAGCCACTGAACCGAATCGGCATCGAGATGGTTGGTTGGTTCATCGAGTATCAATAAATCTGGTTCGGATAGTAATGCTCTTGCTAAAGCTACTCTTTTTTTTAGTCCTCCAGATAAATTCTTAACATCATCAAATAACCTATTGATGCCAAGCATTGAAAGTATCTTTTTTGCTTCGTTTTCATAATTCCAGCAATCCAACTCTTCGATTTGATGAACAATTTTTTCGAGCAGCTCTGCAGATTGTTCATCAAGCCTTTCTTTTGGTATTGCACAAAGCCTATGATATTCTTCCAATAAATTATTTATCTCCGGTTTGGAATTTAGTACCGAATGAAGTACAGTATCTGTAGTCTCAAATTCAGGAAGCTGATCGAGGAATTCATATCTAACGTTGTTATTAAAAATTACAGTCCCTTCGTCAGCAAATTCTTTAGATGCTATTATTTTCATTAATGTAGTTTTGCCGGCGCCATTTTTACCAATAATACCAACACGATCACCTTCTTCGAGCCCAAAGGAAATATTTTCGAAAAGCAATTTATCATTATAGCTTTTAGCTAAATTATTACAAGAGAATATTGTCATTTTAATTATATCAATGTTTCAAATATTACAAATTTAACATAAGATTTTCAAAATATACCTATTTAGTTTACCGGTTCAATTATATAATAAGCTTATTCATTAGTCAAAACAGCTTGTTGATCCTTTCTTTTTTCATTTTCAAATATATTTAATTTAATTTTGAATTGTAATATACATTGGAGTTTTTATGAGTTTAATTAAAAAAATCATCATTACATTAATATTCTTGATTTCATATTTATTAGGAAGCAAAGATTCCAAAGCAAATATATTACAATCAAACTTAAATTATAATCCATATATTTCTTCAATTACATTGAATAATTCCAGCACTTTTAGTAATTTTATTTTTATTTCGAATAACTAAGAGTGAGAAGAAGCTATGATAGAAGAGAAACTTAAATTTATATTTGATAATATACAAGATGTGATTTGGGCTTTAGATGTCCGTACACGCAAGTTCTCATATATCAGCCCTTCTATATATAACCTTAGAGGAATTACTCCTGAAGAAGCTCTCGAAGAAATTGCAATTGATACTGTAACCGATAGATCAAAGCATGTTGTCGATGGATTAATGGACAAAATGCTATCAGAATATTATAAAACAAAAGAAACCGAACTGTTCATCGGTGATGTCGAATTTAAGACAAAAGATGGTGGAGCCGTTTGGACTGAAGTAGTGCTCAAGCTATCGCCTGATGAAAGTGGCATAGTCAATGAAGTGGTTGGAGTAACTCGCGATATATCTTCTCGTAAAAGAGCTCAAAATGCACTTTTAGAAAGCGAAAAAAAATTTAGGGAACTTTCGGATTTTTTGCCTCAAACTGTTTATGAATTAGATCAAGACGGATATGTTACTTTCGTAAACAAAGCCGGCTATGACTTGCTTGGATTCACTGAAGACGAAGTGAAAGCCGGAACTCTTTTCTGCTACGATTTCTTTATTCCTGAAGATATAGAAAGAATGAAACGTAATCGATTCAATATTCTTTCAGATAATCAATCTGTTCAGGAATTTACTGCAGTCAATAGAAATGGTCAAAAAATTCCTGTGATTATATATGCTTCGCCTATAAAAGAAAATGGCAAAATTATTGGTTCTCGAGGTATTATTGTTGATATTTCTGATAGAAAAAATATTGAAGAAGCACTACGAAGAAGTGAAGACAACTTAAAAAAAGTAATTCTCAGCTTGCAAGAAGGTCTGGTTGTTATTCAAGATGGTGTATTCACTTTTTTAAATAAATCTATCGTCAGGATTGTGGGCTACGAGGTTGAAGAACTTTTAGGCAGAAGTTTTGTGGATGTGATTGCTCCAGAAAGCAAACAAATGGTTATTGATTACCATAAAAAAAGAATTAATGGCGAACCTGTGCCTAATGAGTATGAAGCATATCTCCTCCACAAAGATCTTAAAACCAGAATTCCTGCAATTCTCTCTTTAGTTGTTACTGAATATGATGGCAAACCCGCTGTTATTGGCACTGCTAAAGATATTTCAGAACGTATTAAAAATGAACAACAAGTATTAGAAAGAGAAAGAAGACTTAATGCTATATTGGATAGTGCTCTCGTAGGAATTGCTCTCTCCGGAAGCGATGGTAGGCTGATTGAATGCAATAGTAAATGGCTCGAATTGTTTCATATGACTAAAGAAGAAGCATTGGCCTGCACTTATCTTGATTTCACTTACGAAGGCGACAAAGAAAAATCTACCCAAAGATATAATGATTTGATTAGTGGAAAACTTGAAAGCTATCAGATCGAAAAAAGATATGTACGCAAAGATGGCACCGTTTTTTGGGGAGATATTTCCGTTAGAGCTATTATGAGTGAATGTGGATGCGTCGAAAATGTTGTTGCTAGTATTTTTGATCTCACCGAGCGTAAGAATATCGAAGAAGAGCTGAGAAATACTCAAGAAAAGCTGAAATATGAACTTCAAAAAGAAACTATTCGCTCTCAATATGAAACTTTAAAAAATCAAGTCAATCCGCATTTCCTATTTAATAGCCTAAATGTTTTGACTTCATTAATAAGATTAGAGCCGGATATCGCTGAAAAATTTACTGAACAATTATCTAAAGTTTATAGATATGTGTTAGAGAATAAAGACAAAGATATTGTGACTTTAAAAACTGAATTGGACTTCCTTCAATCTTATACATTTCTATTAGAAATAAGATTTAAAGACAAATTAAAAACTATAATTAATATACCTGATACAAAGTATAATTTCTTTATTCCAACATTAGCTCTTCAATTATTGATCGAAAATGCAATCAAACACAATACATTCTCGAAGAAATCACCACTTAGCATTAATATTTTTGTAGATGATAACAACAATATTAATGTTGTTAATAATCTTCAGATTCGCCATTCAAATGTTGAATCAACTGGTGTAGGACAAAAGAATATCAAAAATAGATATTCACTTCTTACCCATAAAGAAACTTTTTTTGGAGTAATTGATAATAAATATATATCAAAAATACCATTACTATAGAAAATGAAAACATTTGCAAACATATTGGAAAATTCTCTTCAGTGGGTCGATAATCTTAGATCTAAGCTGATATTCGAAGATTTTTCGATTATTAAATTAATTATGCCCAACAATGCATGTTTGCAATTCTTAAACTTTATAATATTAACTAATCTAATGCT
>CAZBNQ010000165.1:0-6459 GCA_964493035.1 uncultured Hyphomicrobiales bacterium
TTAAAATAATTAAAATATTTTTAACATCTTATTTACTTAGGAATAAATGATTTAGGAGATAGGATGTGAAAAGGAATAATTAATTAATTTTTTTATTTGTTTGAAAAATGGTAATTTAGCAGACGTTTTTACTTTAAAAAAACTAAAAGATAAATGGAGTTGACGAAATGAAAAGAGCTTATAATTTTAGTGCCGGACCGGCAGTACTTCCTATTGAAGTTTTGGAAGCAACCCGCGACGCAGTTTATGATTTCAATGGTCTTGGAATGTCGATTATGGAAATGAGCCATAGATCGAAAGAATATGATGTAGTAATCAAAGAAGCACAAGCAGATGCATTGAAAATTATGAACTTGCCGGCAGACGAATATGAAGTATTATTCCTTGGTGGTGGTGCTAGCCTTCAGTTTTTGATGGTTGCAATGAACTTCTTGAAGAATAAAGCTGATTATATCGTTACCGGTGCATGGGCTAAAAAAGCTTATAAAGAAGGTAAATATGTTGGCAATGCTAATGTTGCTGCAAGTTCTGAAGATAAAACTTTCAACTATCTTCCAACAGAATTTAAATTTGATCCAGAAGCAGATTATGTTCATATCTGTACAAACAATACAATTTATGGAACTGAATGGAAAGAATTCCAAATTCCTTCAGTAGGCAATGTGCCTTTTATTGCTGATATGTCTAGCGATTTATTTGCAATGCAAAGAGATTTTTCAAGATATGATTTGATATATGCCGGCGCTCAAAAGAATATTGGTCCAGCTGGCGTTACTTTAGTTGTAATCAAAAAATCGTTCTTAGAAAAAGCTAAAGAAAATCTTCCTACAATGTTGGCATACAAAACTCATACAGAAAATGAGTCAATGTTTAATACACCTCCTTGCTTGCCAATTTTTGTTGTTAACCGTACTTTCAAATGGATTATGAAACAAGGCGGACTCGAAGCAATCGAAGCTAACAACTACAAAAAAGCAGGCGTTCTTTATGATTATATGGATGCTCATTCTGATTTCTACAAAGGTACTGTTACTAATAAAGAAGACAGATCTTTGATGAATATTTGCTTTAACCTTCCAACTCCAGAATTGGAAGCTAAGTTTATCGCTGAAGCTAAATCCAAATATAATATGACTAACTTGAAAGGTCATAGATCAGTTGGTGGTGTTCGTGCTTCTACTTACAATGCTTGCCCAATCGAATGGGTCGAAGCTCTTGTTAAGCACATGGACGAATTCATGAAGGAAAACAAATAGTTTTGTGAAATAAACTTACTTCCATGCAGTTAATTTCAACTGCATGGAAGTTTTTATATATATAAGTTTTGTTGAATTAATTAATAATAGAGAATATGAATTTAGTTGCTATCGTTGGCAGACCTAATGTTGGAAAATCTACTTTGTTCAATAGATTGGTCGGTAGTAGAGAAGCGATTGTCGAAGGCGAACCCGGAGTTACTCGCGACAGGCTCTACGGCTATTCCGAATGGAATGGAAAGCGTTTTATGGTAGTAGATACAGGCGGTTTTATACCCGGCACTGAAGATACAATGGAAAAAGCAGTACGCGAACAAGCAATGATAGCAATAGATGAAGCTGACTCTATTATTTTTGTTTGTGATGGACGTGATGGCGTTACTCCTTTCGATGAAGATATTGCCAAAATTTTGCGTACTTCCAAAAAACCAGTTACTCTTATGGTGAATAAGTGCGATAATGCTATACAGCTTACTGCCGCTTATGAATTTTATACCTTAGGATTGGGCGATCCTTTCCCAGTTTCTTCACTCAATGGCTTCAATACTGGCGATTTCTTAGATCAAGTGGTTGAGCCACTGACTGGAACTAATGATGATGAAGATGACAATCGACTCAAGATTGCTGTTGTTGGTAGGCCTAATGCAGGAAAATCCAGCTTGACTAATGCCCTTACAGGCAAAGATAGAAGTATTGTTACTGATATTCCTGGTACCACTCGCGATGCCATCGATTCAGTTTTGAAATACTACGGACAAGAAATAATATTGATTGATACTGCAGGATTAAGAAAAAAATCTCAAGTGAAAGAGAATATTGAAATGTATTCTGTTCTTCGTACTTCACGTGCTATCGAAAGATGCGATGTGGGTATTGTGATGATTGATGCTACTCGCGGTCTCGAAGATCAAGATAAGAAAATTATTAACCAAGTGGCTGATCAAAGAAAAGGTATTATTCTTGCGGTTAATAAATGGGACTTGATCGAAAAAGATACTAAAACTGCAGATATTTTTACTAAACAAATACGCGAAGAGTTAAGAACTTTTGATTATCTTCCGGTTGTTTATATTTCTGCACTTACTAAGCAAAGAATTGCAAAAGTGCTCGATATTGCTATTAAAATTCAAGAAAAAAGAACAATTAGAATTAAGACTTCAGAACTTAATAAAGTATTGCTTCCATTCTTCGAAAAAACTCCGCCTCCGGCTGTTAGAGGGCAGGACTTGCGTATCAATTATATCACTCAGGTAGGCACCGAACCACCTGTCTTTGCATTCTTCTGTAATTTCCCTCAGCTATTACCGGATTCATATAAAAGATTTATGGAAAGAATTTTCCGTGAAAATTTTGAGCTCGAAGGAGTGCCGATTTCATTTATCTTCCGTCGCAAAAATGTGGCTTGGGGAGAAGAAAAATAGTTTAAAAAAAAAGAGCTTGAAAAAAAATTCAAGCTCTTTTTCGATTAATGATAAAGAAGGATTATTCTTCTTCAGTAATTTCAATAGATTTTGATTTGTCTTCGAATAAAGCATCAATAAATTGCTCTGGAACAAATGCCTGCAAATCATCAATTTTTTCGCCAACACCAATATATCTTACGGGGATTTTCAATTCATTTGCAATAGGAATCACCACGCCACCTTTTGCAGTACCGTCTAACTTAGTAAGAACAATACCGGTGATCCCGGCAACTTTCATAAATTCTTTAGCTTGCTGAATAGCATTTTGGCCGGTAGTAGCATCCAAAACAAGGAAAACATCTGAAGGAGCATTTTCTTTGAGTTTTTTCATAACGCGGCTGATTTTTTCTAATTCAGCCATAAGATTTGTCTTGTTATGAAGTCTACCAGCAGTATCGATAATAACTACATCTTTTTCTCTATTAATAGCAGCATTCAAAGTGTCGTATGCAACAGCTGCAGGATCGGCACCTTGTTTTTGCTGAATAATTTCGACTTCGGCTCTTTCTGCCCAGATTTCAAGCTGTTCGTTGGCAGCTGCTCTAAATGTATCGGCTGCACCAATAATAACAGACTTGCCTGCTTGACGATAGTTATATGCTAATTTACCAATAGTAGTAGTTTTACCAACACCATTGACTCCGATTACTAATATAACGTGAGGCTTTTCGCTAGTGTCATAAACAGCATCAAGACTTGATGATGGTGATTTTATAAGAATATCTTTAATTTCATCTTTAAGCAAAGCATATAAGTCTTCAGCATTTTCAAAACCTTCTTTTTTAACTCTCATTCTAAGGTTTTTAATTATTTGATCTGTAGTATCGACGCCGATATCTGCAGTAATTAATATTTCTTCGATTTCATCAATCAGATCGTCATCAATTTTGCGTCCTACTCTTAGTACTGATTGTAGCTTATCTACAAAAGACTTTCGAGTCTTAGACAGCCCCTCTTTAATTTTTTCGAATCCAATAGCAGATTTGACTGCTTCTGTTGTTTTTTCGACTGCACTCGATACTGCTTCGCTTATTCGCTCGCTTGCTTTTTCTACTTGTTCGGTTACTTTATCTACTTGTTGTGTAACCTTTTCTTTTAATTTCTGAAAGAAACCCATACTTTTTTATGCAATTTTTTAAAATGTGTATAACAAAACAATCTAATATACGAAATTTTAAGTAGTTAACATAATTATTTGATTGTAGTTCTTCTTAATATGATTTTTATAAAAATTTAATAATATTAACAAACTTTTTAATATTATTTTCGTATTGACTAATTTGTATCTTGCATTGTTGCAATTTTAGCATAAATAGGAGTAGAAATGAAATTGATAGATAGATTTAAAGCATTATACAAAAAAATTCCTGCATATATTCGAGTATTTATAAGTGTATATTTAATTGCAATTTCAATATTTTTCGTGTTTCGATTGATATTTTTAATCAATGGTAGCGAAGGACTAGAAGGAGTGCCATTCAACGTTGTTTTGCGTTCTTTTCTTGTTGGTGTTTGGTTTGATATAGTCGTAACCGGCTATTGTGCAATTCTACCTTTTGTTTTATCATTTATAAGCGAAATGCTATTACCAAATTCCAAGATAGCAAAGAAAACAGTATTTTGGCTACTTAATATTTTACTTCTGGCAGCAGTAGCTATCAATGCATCTGATATACCATACTATTCGTATTATAATACTAGACTTACAGTTACTATTTTTAATTGGTTTTCGACACCGAAAATTGTTGTTGGCATGTTGACTGAGAATATTGAATATGTAGTCTATGGCATTGTATTTTTTGCTTTTGCAGTTCTTCAATATTTTCTTTTGAGAAAAGCATTTAAGCCATGGTTCAATAATATAGTCGAGAAAAGATCTTTAAAAAACTATATTATATCTTGCATTATTTTCTTGGTTAGTGGTTTTATTATGTTTGCAGGTATTCGTGGAAAAGTATCGGAACTGCCAATAAAATGGAGCGATGCATATTTTTCGATTTATCCTTTTCCTAATCAAGTCGGTCTAAATCCAGTCTTTACACTTGGATCTTCATTCGAACAAGAAAGGAAAGCCAAAAAGTTTATTGCTCAATTTATGGATATCGAAACAGCTATTCAGCAATCAAGAAATATGTTTGGCATAACGAATTCATCATATTCTTCTCCTATTGCCAGATTGGAAAATGCCGGCGAAAAAGGGAACAAATATAATGTCGTACTTGTACTAATGGAGAGTATGACTCGTGGTTTTCTTGGATCTTCCGGGAGATACAATCCGAGTTTGACTCCATTTTTGGATTCATTAATCGATCAATCAGTATTTTTTGAAAATATTTATGCCGATGGAATTCATACTTTTAATGGAGTTTGGGCTACGACTACTTCTATGCCTTCAGTGCCTGACGAGTATTGTCCGATGAGCAGAATGGAAAATGCACAACAATTTTCCGGTATAGCTGTTACCTTGCTCAAAAACGGTTACCATACATTCTTTGCGTGCCCTCATGATGCTGAATTTGATAATATGGGAGGTTTTTTAAGTCTCAATGGTTACGAACATATCACTTCACAATTGAATTTTGGAATATCTGAATATAATAATACCTGGGGTGTGGCAGATCATGTTATGTTCAATAAGAATTTTCAATATCTGAACGAAATGTATGCCAAAGGAAAGCCATTTTTAGGTACATTCCTTACTGTGAGCAATCATGGACCTTATAAGCTTCCTGCGGGCTTACCAGCCGACTTCAAGCCAAGAGGCAAAGATGCTATGGAAAATGTTGTTTATTATGCTGATTGGTCTTTGCGTCAATTTATGGAAAAAGCTAAATCTCAGCCTTGGTTCGATAATACGATATTTGTATTTATTGCCGATCATGGTAAAAATTTGGAAAAAATTTTTGAAATAGATTACTGGCACAAACACATACCAATGATTTTTTATGCTCCTAAGATACTAAAACCAGCAAAAGTAACAAATTGGGGTGGACAGCAAGATATGTTTCCAACTTTGATGAGTATTCTAAAAATACCCTATGTCAATAATACAATGGGAATAAATTTGTTCCAAAACGACCGCAAGTTTATGTATTGCAGTGCAAATTATGCAATTGCTGCTCTCGATAGTTCTTATATGTATATTAGATTTAAGGATGGACGTAAAGCATTATATGACTATAAGAATAAAATTAAGACAAATCTATACGAAACCAAGCCTGAATATGGCAAATATTATGAGAATTATGCAAGAGCAATTTATGAAACAGAATTGTGGATGATTAAGAATAAAAAAGTAGGTTTTATTAAACCGTAATAAATAAGGGGCAGATAATCTACCCCTTATTTAATTTTAGATTTTAAGAATTCAATTTCTTTTTTGACTAATGGAATATATTCTTTCATGCTTTCATCTTTGCCAGACAAAGTAATAAACATTTCATAATCTGCAATAGCTTTAGGGAAATCTTCTAAAGCACGGTAGCATTTTCCTCTATTATAAATAATAGATGCATCTTTAGGGTTGCTTTGCAAATATTTATTGAAATAATTCAATGCTTCTTTGATTTGCTTGTTATTGAAATGGCAATTTCCGATTTTTGCATTAATATTATTGTCAGATTGGCTAATAAGGTAAGCTGCAGAATAGTATTTGAGAGCTTCGGAATAATCTTTCAAATTGTAATTGATATCACCAAGACCAACCAAAGTATTGTAATTTGTGTTATTAATGCTATAAG
>CAZBNQ010000166.1:0-6413 GCA_964493035.1 uncultured Hyphomicrobiales bacterium
ACATAAGCCGGAATATAAACCTGAAACTCAGTTCCACGACCAATTTCTGATTCTACCTTGATAAATCCATTATGCTGCTCGACGATACCATAAACCACAGATAATCCTAATCCTGTACCATTTGATTCACTTTTGGTTGTAAAAAATGGATCGAAAATATCATCTAATATAGCTTTATCTATTCCGCAACCATTATCTTTAATTGATAAACATACAAAATCATCATCTTCTTTATAGTATCTATTATTAGATTTAGCCAAATTCTTAATTTTAGTATTGTAGGTTTTGATCTCAATTGTACCGTTATCATCAATAGCATCGCGTGCATTAACAACTAAATTCATTATGATCTGTTCAATTTGTCCGACGTCTCCAATTATACTATGAAGAGATTCTGTCAATTGAAAAGAAATTTTAATTGTCTGTTTGATAAGTCTTTCAATTAATAAATTCAAATTGAGAATTATATCGTTAAGATTAACCATTTCGGGTTTAATTTCTTGCTTTTTGCTATATGCCAGCAGTTGTTTAGTAAGACTCGATGCTCTAATTGCGATATCTTTCAACTGCTCCATTCTATCATCAATATTTGGAAAATGGTGGAATTCAATCATTGTAATTTCGGCTAATCCGACAATTGCAGTCATATAATTATTAAAATCATGCGCTACTCCACCCGCAAGTCTTCCTAATGCTTCGAATTTATGTGATTGTATCAACTGTTTTTGAAGATTGATTTTTTCAGTTATATCTATAGAAATTCCTAATACACATTTTTCATTCGAACCAAATGGAGTAAATGGTATCTTTCTAATTTTATAATGCTTAATATTTCCATTTTTATCTATAAGCATCTCATCATCATTATCAATTGGTATTTGATTGTCGATAATAAACTTATCTTCATCCAACATTCTTATTACATCTTCTTTGTTATACTGAAGATCTATCTGATTCTTTCCGATCAATTCTTTCACTTGCATTCCATAATAATCGGCAGTTTCTTTATTTGCAAGAATAAATTTGCCTTTACTGTCTTTGGCAAATACAGAGAAAGGAATAATATCAATAGCTTGTTTGAATTTTTCACGCGAAGCTCTAATTTCATCTCTGGCAATTATATAATCAGTAATATCTCTTCGCACTACTACTGCACCATTGAGCTCGCCTGAGCTATTTTTAATTGGAAGTGATTGAATAATCCAATCATGATTATCATCGGATTTGAAATGAGCAGAATGAGTTTTACCATCGTTGAGAGTCAATCTGTATGGGCAATTCTTGCAAATTTTATTTTCATTATGCAAAAATTCGAAGCATTTGCACTGATTTTCATAATAACTTATCTTATTACCATAATCCAAAGCAGCTCTATTTGCCCATAAAACATTCTCATTATTATCCAGCAGAATAACATGATCTTCTAAAGCTTCTAAAATCACATTTTTTTCTAATTCGCTTTTCTGAATATCATCCTCATACTTCTTACGTTCGCCAATATCATGCATCAAACACAAAATTGACATACAATCGCCATTTGCATTAACGATAGGCGACATCGAAATATAGCACCAGAAATTTTCACCATCCTTCTTTTTTATGATAGCTTCTGAATTAAATTCTTTAATAAATCCCGAAAACAAAGCACTAATCACTTCAAGATACTTTTCAGAATAATAATTATCCACTATATAAAATAGAGAAAGATGATCGAAATCTTGATTTTTATACCCTAATAAATTTTTAAATTTTTCATTTGCACGAATGATTTCACCACCATGATTCAACACAAAAACAGCGAAACCGGAATTTGAAAAAAGTGCTCGAAACTTGTCACTATCAATAAGTTTTTCAACCGTTAGGTCTTTATCGGCAATTTTTTTTATTATACATAAAGCATACGAATCCGAGATTAACGACATTGGCGCTATCTCGATTTCCAACTCTACTTTCCTTAATTGAAAATGGAATTCCTTTTTAAAGCTTACTATAACTTTGGAGTCTATTGCTAATTTTGCTTCGTTTTTTATCAAATCCAAAAATGCCGAAATCAACATATTATGTATTTCAATTTTTGATAGCCCTGCTATCTCTATTTCTACAACAAAATCATTAAAATATTTGTTCGTAAATTTTGAACCGGAAATCAGTGACAAAGCTATAACCGGACGCTTAAAAGATTCGATCAGATTTTGAATCTCGTTATCACCACTGCTCATTACTATCATTCCTTCAGGCATATTTCTTTTCCAATTAAACCAAATTAATACTTACTTGTTAAATGACTTTTAACTTTTGACTCAGGTATAGTTAAGTTTATTTATATTTATAAAAAAAAAATTAACAAATTTAAATATAGCTACTCATAGCT
Organism: uncultured Hyphomicrobiales bacterium; assembly: GCA_964493035.1. GTDB lineage: Bacteria > Bacteroidota > Ignavibacteria > Kapaibacteriales > UBA2268 > JAUQWR01. The sequence goes on from CAZBNQ010000166.1 coordinate 2,372, forward strand.
AACTACAAATTTAACAATTATTTTATATAATTAACAAATATTTCTTATAAAAAATCCCTAATTTTCAATATATTTACTTGAATTATTAGTATCATTTTTAAAAATGTTTTATGAAGAGATTTATAGTCTTGTTTTTCGGCTTTATAGCATTGACTGCTGCTGCTTTCAGTCAAAAAATTGTTGTAAGCGAATATAATAACGTATCTGGATCGACTGTTGGCGAATGGATTGAGCTCCTTGTCGTCCAAGATAATATAGATATTAGTGGATTTAAAGTTAGAGATAACTCATCTACTCAAAATTGGAGTGGAGGTGTTATTTTCAAAGATGTTCCTCTCTGGAAACACTTGCGCAAAGGTACTGTTATCGTTATCGATACACGTGGCACTTTGCCTATTGATGATGATCCAAAAGATGGATTTATAAATATCCAAGCACAAAACACTACTTATTTCACTCAATATGTTGAGCCAAATGCTATTGATTGGGCGACTGATGCTCTCAATTTTAATCAACAATGGGATGTGATTGAAATTTTAGATAATAACGGCAAACACCATCATGCCATGGGGCATACTGATTTGCCACCTCTTACTCTCCAAGATACACTTTCCCCTCCTAAATCTATTCATGCTGATAATTTTACTGCTGTTACTGCTGTTAGAGTATGGGCAAGTGATATCTCCGGATATAATCAAGGATTGGGAACTACCTGGACTGCTGCTACCGGTAGCGGAAGCTATGGCACTGCCAACCAAGGCTATAACAACCGTCCTGAACAGCAAAATGTTAATCAACTTTTTTGGCGTGCTCTCCGCCAACCTGATTGGAATTCACCAACCGCTAAAATAGAATCTATTTCCAAAGATGGTGTTAAAATTTCTTGGTCTCAAGCCACTGATGTCTATCCGGCTGATAATACTCAAGGCTATATAATTTTACGTGCTCCTAAAGATAATATCAATTCGATTGCTGTTCCTGAAGATGGGAAGTGGTATAATGTTGGTGATTATATTAATTCTGTTACAAAAGTTATTAGCGTGAATGAAGGCAATGCTAATATTGTTGCTACTGACGCTAACTTCTCTTGCGATACTTCCTATGTTTATAGAATTTTTGCATTCCGTTATACTAAAAGTATTGATTATAATATCGATATCAATCCTCTAAAAGGACGTGGCCGCTCATATAATGAATCTGTTTTTGCTCAAGTAGAAACTCAAAAAAGCACTCCTTCCAATTTTAAAATTACTATCGATGGTGGTAAAGATAAAGTTTGTACTGATGATATTATTCTTATCATCTCCAACTTAGCTAAAAACAACAATTACATTTATGAATGGCAAATTAATGGAGCTGTTCATTCACAAGATAAATCAGATACTCTTAAAGTTAGAGTTACTAAAGGTAACCATAAATATAGACTTAAAATTTCTGATCCTAACGGATGTGTTTACTATTCTAATGAAATATCAGTAACTGTCATTGATCCACCTAAAACTCAAATTCAAAGAATTTTTAATGGTGTTAATTATGATATTACTAAAAACACTACTTTCTATATTTGCAAAGGTGATACATTAAAACTATTTGGCAATGGCGGTAGCTTTAGTTCCGACTACACTCAGGATTGGTATAAAGATAACAAGAAAATTGCTACTGCTGACCCATATAAAATCAACGTTACCGAATCCGGAACTTATTTCTTGGTTGTAAGCAATTTAAATCTTTGTGTTGATACATCTTATTATGTAACTGTTGTTGCTAATGATATTAACTTTGCAACCGACAAAAATGGTTTAAATTTTGTTCTTCTATTAAGCGAAAATGATAAGATTGAAGATTTAGTGATAACAAATAATTCTGATTATGATCTTACAATTCCAAAAGATTCAATTCTTATTTCCAGCGGGTTTACTATCGATTCGCCAAAAACTTATCCGATTTTTGTTCCTGCTAAGCAATCTATCACTCTAAAAATCAAAGCAACACTGACTCAACCGGGTAAATTATCCGGCAAATTGATTATTAAATCAGCTTGCGGTCAAACTAAGATCATCAATCTTATAGCTTTAAAACAAAGCGATGGCGCCTATATGCAAGTTCAAGATACTTTGGCAATGCTCAAACCACATTGCGAACTATCACGTACTGCTAAACTTGATTTCACTATTCTTTCGCAATACGATATAGATCTTCAAGATCCTATTTTAAGAAGCAACAAATTCAAGTTGGATTTGACCAATTTCAGGAAAAACATGAAATCCGGTGAATCGAATTCTCTAAATGTTATTTTCGATCAGCAGAATGTCGGTCAATATACTGATACATTAATTTTCAAATTCACTGCAAAATCTGCTACTCCCAAACTTGATTCTGCTAAAGTTCTTATTTTAGGCAATAATTATCAATTGCGTTTTGAATATGCTTCTACTTTAGACTTTGGAGATATGGACAGATGTACTAACGATAAAGACTCAATAATTGTAGTCAAAAATAATAGTCCTGAACCTATTAATATTACTTTGACAAATACTGACAATAGGTTATTAATTAAAAACCTGCCAATGACAATTCAACCTGGAATGATTGATACTGTCAAATTTACTTATTCTCCTAAAAATGAAACTGAAGACTTCAACTTAGTATTGAATCTTTTGCCTTGCGATACAAATATGACTATCAATTTCAAGAGTACTCACAAGGGTTATTTCTATTCTTTCAGCAAAGATACTTTAGATTTCGGTACTATATTCAATTGCAAACAATCAAATGATGTTTCATTAAATCTAAATCTAAACATTAAGAATGCAAATTCTGAATCAAAAATTAAATCTATTACTTTTCCTAGTAATATGAAAGTAAATCTGAAACCTGGCGATAATCTTAGCGAAACTAATAATCTAATTGTTACACTTTTGGCTGATGGTTCTACAAATTACAATACAACAATAAAATTTGTTATCGAGCCGTGCAATAATGAAGTGAGTCTGGAAGTAAAAGGTAAAAGAGTAACTGCCAAATTAGATTATTCAATAAATTCGCCTAAAAAACTTGACTTTGGAACTGTTGTAGCCAACAATCCAAGCAATAAATCGATTACAATAACCAACAATTCTACTGTGGATATAAAATTATCCGGTATTAGTGGTATTGCACAACCATTTAAAATAATTCAACCAACATTGCCATTCGTTTTGCAAGCAGGAAAAAATATTGACCTGATAATTGAATATAATCAGACTATTGAAGCTTCAAAAGATAGCATGGATATTAAATTGGAGATTGCAGAACCATGCGATCTAAGCGAAATTATTACTTTAGTTGGTGCAACAAAGGATAAACAAAAGACATTAAACATCCAAGTATTATTCCCTAATGCAACTGTTAAAGGCGAATTAGGAAAAGAAGCAAGTTTCGATTTATCGCTCAAAGCTTCTGATCTAAATCTTATGCGTACTACCGATATAAAGAGTATAAAATTTGATATCAAATACAATGCTTCAATGTTATATCCAAAGTCTGCAAAGATTTCAACAGCTAACCCAGCCATTTCAAGTATTAATATAAATGAAGTTGCCGCAGGTGTTTCTGAAATCAAGTTCAATATTTCTGATGCCGGCAAACTTAACGAAGATGTCTTAGGTACTGCTTTATTTACTGCATTACTTGGCGATAATTTGAAAACAAATTTGACAATCGCTAATCCCCTAATCGAAAGCTCCGAAAATTATATTTTGACTTCCAACGAAGGTGAATTCGAACTTGAAGGCGGATGTAATCTTGACAAACGACTATTAGGAATCGGTAAGTCTGCTGTAATGAAAATTGTAAATCGTCAGAATTCAATTGATATAAATTACCGAGTGATAGTAGATGCAAACACCAGCATTACTCTCTATGATGTAAACGGTGAAGAAATCAAACAGATTGTTGGTGGTATGCATATCCCCGGCGATTATTCCAAGCAATTCAATCTAAATGATATTTCTTCCGGTGTATATATTCTTGTATATCGCTCCCAAGATTTATTGATTACAGA